>JAYVIV010000131.1:0-16333 GCA_043769985.1 Arcicella sp. | reverse complement strand
GGAAACGTGAAGATCATGGCAATTCGGGCAGTTCCAGAAGGCGATGAGCGTGATAAAGATGTTGCTAACGCTATAAGATATGCCGTTGATAATGGGGCGAAAATTATCAATATGAGCTTCGGGAAATCTGTTTCTCCTCAAAAACAAGCCGTAGATGAAGCCGTAAAATATGCACAATTAAAAGGAGTTCTGCTGATTCATGCGGCAGGGAATGAGAACGAAAATATTGACATCAGCGAGAATTATCCTTCAAAGAAATTTGCCGATGGCAAACAAGCCGAAAACTGGTTGGAAATTGGAGCAACTTCTTGGATGCAACCGCCAAGTGCTGTGGCTGAATTTTCCAACTACGGACCCAAAACAGTTGATGTTTTCGCTCCTGGCGTTGATTTAAAATCAACTGTTGTGGGTTCTAAATATGAAGATTTGAGTGGTACGAGCATGGCAGCACCAGTAGTGACAGGTTTAGCGGCTATGTTAATGTCGTATTATCCAGATTTTGATTACCGAAAAATTAAGCAAATCATCCTAAATTCATCTATCAAATTGCCCAAACAAAAAGTTTCGCAACCTGGTACGGGCGAGTTGATTGATTTTAGTTTATTGTCGTTAAGTGGTGGAATTGTGAATGCGTATGAAGCCGTTAAGCTGGCAGAAGAGGAGCAAAAAGCCTTAATCAGAAAATAAAGGATAATTAAAAATGAAGAATTAAAAATAATGGACTCCACTATTTTGATTTATGACTTTAACTTTTAGACAATTATTAATTTTCAACTTTTAATTTTTAATTAAAATATGACTTTTGTTTACGGAGATAATATTGATACTGACCGAATCATTGCAGGGAAATATACCAAAACCCTTGACATGAATACTTTGGCAGAACACGTTTTGGAAGATTTAGATCCCAATTTCAAAACCCAAGTAAAGCAAGGAGATTATTTGGTAGGAGGTGAAAATTTTGGTTGTGGGTCTTCTCGAGAACAAGCACCAATTGCCTTGAAACTATCTGGTGTTTCGGTTGTAATTGCGAGTTCATTTGCCCGAATATTTTTCAGAAATTCAATCAATATTGGCTTACCAGTTTTGGAGATTAAGAACCATGATATTGAATTGGGAGACGAAATTAAGGTAAATTTGAGTAGTGGTGAAGTGAAAAATTTAACAAAGAATAAATCCTATTTCTCCGCACCAATGCCCAAAGTGATGATTGATATTTTGAGTGAAGGAGGTTTGGCAAATTATTTGAAAAAATATGGGGATTATCAGTTGTGAGTCCCTATCTAATCAAACAAAAAACACGAATCATTTGTAGGTTCGTGTTTTTTTCTGATGTTTTTGGCTTGGCGATGCGTGGGAATTTGAAACTCATCAACTATGTGACTTCTTTCTCCGTGACTGGTATCCCACCAGACAACTTGCGAAAGAAACACAAGTGTTTGATTATCAGTTAATTATAAATATTAAAGTTCGAGTTTTTGCTTTCGCAAGTTGGTAGGTGAGGACACCGAGCCACGGGACGGAGTGGTTCTACCAGCCAAGGAAATAGAATACTAAAACCCCTTCATCAAATCTTCAAAAAAAGCTAATGAGCGTTTATAACTATCAAGGCTCACACGCTCGTTGATAGTATGAAAACCAATCGGGTCTATCATGGGGCTAAACTTGATGATGTTTTCTGATACTTTCGTAAAATACCTTGAATCCGTCGCCCCAATCAATAAAAACGGGGCAGCGATTGCTCCATCAAAATGCTGTTTGGCGGCTTTTGAAACAATCTTAAAGCCCTCAGAATCAACCGATGTGATTTTTGATGGCTCTGTGATATGTCCCACCACTTTTACTTTAACTCGCTCATCATCAATTACTTTGGTTACATGAGCCAATACAGTTTTAGAATCTTCGCCTTGTAAAATTCTAAAATTTACGGTAGCAGTGGCAATCATTGGAATTACGTTGTCTTTGATTCCTGCCGTTAAAATTGTAGGCACGGTGGTAGTTCGCATCATGGCTGCCGACTGTGGATTTTTTTCATAAATACCCATCAAAATTGGTTTGGTAATCCATTGATTGGCCATTATCATTTTTTGTAAAAAAGGCATTTCTGGTCCTAAATAATCAAAAAAATCGGACATTACGCTTGTAATACGAGCCTTAGGCTGATTCTCTCGCAATTTGTTGATGGCACGACTTATCAAATCTATGGCAGTTTCTTTCGCTGGCGATGACGAGTGTCCGCCTTCCATCTGCGTACTGAGTTCTATCGACATATAGCCTTTTTCTGCGGTGGCAATCATCGCAGCAGGCTTTGTGATATTGGGTACTTTGGTGGTCGTTACCATTCCGCCTTCATCCAGCACAAATTCGGCTTTTACACCTCTATCGGCCAGCATTTTGGCAATCGGAATTGCCCCTTTTTGGCCAGAGAGTTCTTCGTCATGGCCAAAGACAAAGTAAATGCTTCTTTCGGGCTGAAAACCACTCGCCAGCAATTTTTCGGCACCTTCCATGATGCTGATTAAATTAATTTTATCATCAACGGTACCACGTCCCCAGATAAAATCATCTTTCACTATACCTGCAAAAGGATCAACTTTCCAAAGGTGTTTTGAGGCAACTTCGATAGGCACTACATCTTGATGAGCCATCAAAATAACTGGTTTCAAGGCTGCATTTTTGCCTTTCCATTCAAAAAGCATGCTGTAATTATTGACGAGTTCTCGCTTTAAATTTTGATGAACCAGCGGATATGTTTTTTCTAAAAAATGCCTAAAACCAGTAAATTGAGCGGAATCTGGCTTCGTTTCATAATTAAAAGAAATGGTTTTATAAGAAATTGCTGCTTGAAAATGCTCCAAAGATTGTTTGGGAAGAGCTGGAATAGCAACATTGGCAACTTCAACCTGTTTCGATTTAAAGGTCAATGTTCTAAAAATCATAACAGCCAGCAAAATAGCAAAGCCCATGAAGATAAATTGTATTACTTTTTTCATAAGTGATTTATTTGTTATTACGTTGATTTCGCTTGTATTTAGTAGATTTGGGCGTTTATAGTATGACGCACAACGTTGAGATATTTATGAAGAAGGTGAACTTGGAAATCGTCAGCTCGTTAAAGCACTACTGTTCAAGAGTATTACAACTGTTGAGTAACTTCTATCTGCACCTTTTTAATAAATATCATGTTGGTGGTAGTTCTTAATTCTATATTTGGAACATTCTCTTAATAATTTGCCCTTTTAATCTTGGAAATATATTTAAATTGGTGAAAGTCAATTGTCCTATTTGGTCATCACAATTTGTCATTAATTCATATCCGTCTTTTGTAATTCTGACAGTATCTGAGTGTCTAAATCCTCCAATTCCTTCAATATATATTCCAGGTTCAATACTCACTACCATATTTTCTTCGAGTATTGTTTTGTCTCCAAGTGCAAGATAGGGACCTTCATGATTTCCCAATCCAATTCCGTGACCTGTTCGATGCATTAATTTATCAGCTAAACCCTGCTTGTTTAAGAATTCTCTTGATGCAATATCTACATCCTCAGCAATCACTCCTGCTTTGAGAACTTCAAAGCTATTTTTCCTCGCTTCTAACATAAATTCAAATATTTCTTTCTGTTCATTTGTAGGTTGGCTTGTAAAAAAAGTCCTCTCAAGTTCTGCTGCATATCCGTTGACTCTCAAAAAAGCTAAACTGATGTGTGAACCTTCCACTAATACATCTTCTACTTTTGGGGTTCCGTGTGGCTGATAAGATATTCTACTTGGCCAAGCGGCAACCAAAATATTAGAGGACAGATAATCAAAATCAGTTTCAATGATTACTTTTTTTTGAATATCTTTCCCTATTGATAAAACTTCCAATTCTGACATTCCATAATAAGCAGTTTTATTGAGTTTAGAGATAGCCAAATCACAATAATGAGAAGCCCTTTTAATGAGTTCTATTTCAGTCCTGCTTTTAATCCACCTTAATTTTTCTACAAGGTCACTTAACTTAATTGAAAAGCCCTGTTCTCCTAAAAAGTTTCCCAATTCAAAAGGTGATTTTGAAGACAGACCAATAACGGAAACTTTTTCAAGTTCTTTCATTAAGATGTCTTGCCAACGTTCTGGACTTTGGGCTGGATATTCCCAATAATATTCAATTTTGTTTACATTATCGACTTCCTTTAAATGTGCTAATTCCATCTTTGGCAAGATGAATTTGATTTCATTTTTATTAACAATCAGCAGGAATAGTCTCTCAAGGCTTTTATACGTCAGTCCCGTTAAATAATAAATATCTTCTTCTTCTGACACAATCAATTGGTCAATACCTTCCTTAGATAATTTTCTTTGAAGAGTTTCAATTCTTGCTTTGTATTCTGATTTATTGATTTTCATTTTTTTTTCTTTAATTACCACCAACGGGCAGGGCTTGGCGTGGTGGTGGGTTTTGGAATCCATCAGCCCGTAACCTTAGCCCATTTATGTTGCTGATTTTCAATTGCTTACAAATGTTTGGTCGGTTTCCGTCCAACGGAACAAAAGTACAAAAGAATACCTAATGTTCAATTACTTACGTCAGCCCCCTTTTTCATAAAGTCTTCATGTAACCTATAAAAAAAGTTGTCGGGGCAATTTGTGACGTAGTCAAGATATTCAAAACCAAAATTTTGTATATTCTAAGTCCGTGGATAAAGGCTGTTGTCCCACCAGACAACTTGCGACAGCAACACAAGTGTTTGATTATCAATTAATCATAAATATTAAAGTTCGGGTTTTTGCTTTCGCAAGTTGGCTGGAGAGGACACCGAGCCACGGGACGGAGTGCTTCTACCAGCCAAGGAAATAGAATTACAAATGCTCATTGTTATTCTGTATGCCCAACTTGTACAAAACCCAATTTGGGTGGCTGATTTTTTATTGTGATGGTATATTTTCCACCAATATTTCGTTTCTTTCCTTGTCGAAGTAAGTACAAGTCATTTTGTCCATAAAGATTTCCCATTTTTCAATGCCTGTTTCTGCACACATTTTAATGAATGTAAGGTAGTCTGTTTTTCCTTGTTGATGGGCAATTAATTCTGCTTTAAATTGTTCAATCTTTGCAGTATCAGCAACTGTTAATGGCTCATATTTTTCTGGCACTTTTAGGGTGTAATTGTTCACACCGTGATAGTCAATATGTCCGTCTATTACATATACTTCATAATGAGTAACACCTAACTCCTTAATTTCTTGGATGAAAGGTGGAAAATCTGCACCTGATTTTACTTTTCCGTGAGCTGTTTTAATTTGTTCTACTGTAAACATTTTTCTTTGTTTTTAATTTTATTTTCGGTTTTGTCTTTCAATAGCACCTAAGACATTTAGGGATTTGCGTAATTAATTCATTTTTCAATTGTCGGGTGAATTTGTCGTTTGTCATTTGCAGAGTGGGTTGTGCTGTGCTGTCTTATACCAAAATAGGTTGACCATTTTTTGTTGAAAAATTGATTAAAAATGGCAGGTTTTTTTAGTTTTTTTTTTACGTCTAAAAATAAATCGGAACGCCGAATCGTATTAAAATTGAGATTGCAACTTTTTATTGTTGCAATCTCCAATTTATTTTTTGTCCGAATTATGATTTTGTCATTAGCGAGTTGCACCTCTGCATTGCTCGTTTCCATCCTCACATAACCGTCTTAAAATTAGGTTTTTAAATTTGATTTTACCTTGTTTTTCTTCTCTTTTTATAGTTTGTTGCTCTTGAAATAGCATATTTTTTGGATGCAAAGTTAGCGGAAATCTGGCCATTATTGATTTGGTCAATGATGAAAAGTTTATGCTCAAAAGTTACTTTTTGGTAGTCGTTTTTTCGACAGGTTAGATTTTGTGTATCTTCCATAAGGTCACTAAATTGTTGAAAATTTAGTCAACCTATTTTGGTACGAGGCAAGTTTCAGAGTTGCCACCAACGAAAAAGTATTATGGCTGGTGGGGGATTCAAGGCACTTTTGCTGAAACGTCCGCCCGTTTGAAAAACTAATTTTTACTAATGCTTGGTGGTTTCCGTCCGCCCACAACTAATGAAAAATAGAATTACAAAAGCTGAATTACCCACGTCTGCCCCATTTGCCACAATACAATGTTGAACAAAACCTGCGGTAGCTACTTGACATTCAAACACTTGATTATCAAAAATTTGTGATAGAATTTCATATATTTATCATTTCAAACCAAATAATCATAACAACATGACGAAAAAAGACCTGCCGACCAAATTGGTCAGCACACCCTCCTTGTTCAAGCGAGTAATGAAGTTATTGGATTTAGGGAACAAATCCAAAAGTTACGAGTAAATCTTTCTATTTCGGGTAGAGTTCATAGTACCTTTCAAAATTATTCACGGTTATTGGCAGTGATGGTTTTGCACTTCAAATGTTTACCGACCGTCCTGAGCGAAGCCCAAATTAACGACTATCTTTATTCCCTATAACAGCAACATAACACCCCTTCGGAAACCTATTTCAAGCACACCATTTATGGACTTCGTGCTCTGTTCAAAGTCGAAAACATCTCGGCAGACCACATCAAATTACCTAAAATCAAACGCTCCAATAAATTGCCTGTGGTGCTGAGTAAATCTGAAATGAAACGGTTTTTACTCGCCCCCGATTTACTCAAACATCGAATTCTCATCGGACTTTTATACGGTTGTGGATTGCGTTGTTTTGAAGCCAGAAATGTCCAATTATCCGATTTAGATTTTGAGAGAGCCGCCCTTCACGTCCGACAAGGTAAAGGAGCGAAAGACCGTTATGTGCCTCTAAGTCAGCACCTTATTCGAGGGTTGAAATATTATATTCAAACCGAAAAACCTAAACACTTGCTCTTTAACGGACAACCACAAGGCAGAAGTGGCGGTGATTTTGATGGGCGATATTCTCAGCGAGGCGTTCAATGGGCCATCACTCAGGCAACCAAAAAAGCGGGAATCACCAAGGAAGTGAGCGTGCATACGTTGCGACATACCTACGCCACGCATCTGTTCGAAGACGGTTTGGATATATTGACCATCAAGGATTTATTGGGTCACCAATCCATCGACACCACCATGATTTATCTGCACGTTGCACAGTCGGGGAAGACGAAAGCATTTAGTCCATTAGATACGCTGTATCCAATATGAAACCCGTCTTTGAAGTAGCGGAAATATTGGAAAGACATTGGGATAAAGTCCAAAATCTGAGGTTAAATTCATGGCAATATCGCACTTTGGATGCCCTAAAAAGATGTTGAACCGCCAGTCTTGGCGGACACATTGACGCTTGTGATGCTTGCGAACATTTGAGTTTGAGTTACAATTTTTGCCGTAATCGTCACTGCAATAAGTGTCAAGGCGAAAAGCGATAGGATTGGATCATTGCCCGAGAAACCGAACTCTTGCCAGTACCCTATTTTCATCTGGTATTTACACTTCCGAGTGAATTAAATCATGTGGCGTTGTACGAGCCAAAAATCTTGTATGACATCCTTTTCAAAGTCAGTTGGGAAGAGGTGGAAGCGTTCTCAAAAGACCCCAAACACCTTGATGCTAAGGGCGGTATGATTGCGGTCTTGCATACGTGGGGACAGAATGTATCACTCCATCCTCATATCCACTGCATTGTTCCAGGAGGTGGTGTAGATAAAAATGGGAACTGGAAATATGCCAAAAACAAGGGTAAATTCTTGTATCCCGTCAAAGCAATGGCGAAGGTGTTTCGGGCAAAATTTGTGGCTGAATTACGGAAACAATTAGACCTCGACCAAAGGCTATACAATGGATTGTTTTTGAAGAATTGGGTCGTTTATGCGAAACGACCCTTCGGAAATCCAAAGGCAGTCATTGAGTATTTGGGACGTTATACCCACAAAGTGGCTATCTCAAATCATCGTATCAAAGCCATTGACAATGAGACGGTTACGTTTACTTACAAAGATTATAAGGACGAATCGAAGGTAAAATTAATGACCTTGACCCATGAGGAATTTGTGAGAAGATTTTCTCAACATATTTTACCGAAACGGTTTGTGAGGATTAGACATTATGGGATTTTGAGTAGTACGGGGACGCCCAGTCGTGGAAGTGTTCAAAACTGGCAGATTTACAGATAAAGTTGGGACTTACGCCCGTTCCAAAAGTAGGGAAAGTAGCGAAAATACAAACTTGTCCGTGTTGCAAGAAGGGGAAAATGGTAACGATATTGGCATTTGATAGCCGAGGACCACCCGAAGAATATGTGCGATTATTGAATTTATTACCATCCCCAACCGTATATGATTTGGGTAAGGGAAGGTATTCGCTTCACCGAAAATATCGAGAATAATTTACTGATAATAAACCACTTGCAGACCAAAAGTTCAAAGATTATCCCTTCCAAGAAGACACGCTCGTGTCGATAAACCCATAGAAATTCTCGCATCAATCATAAGTCCGCTACCGCAGGTTTCGTTCAACATAGCGTTCATTGTTCGTCCTACGGACGCAACGAACGCTTAGTTGTTGGATGCAGTTAATTTTTCGCCAATTTGGTCCGCATTTCCTTGATTTGTCCTAACGAAAGTCCAGTAATGTCAGCGATAAATTGGTCGTCTGCTCCTTTGGTAATTGCATTTTCCGCAATAGCCGTTTTTTCATCTTGTCTAACTCTATCTTCTGCCTCTGACTGTAAAGAAATTATTTCACTTGCTTTATAATGTAGATAGTCTAAATAGCGATTGTAACTAAATTGGTCGTCCTGTGGAAGTCGCATATAGTCTAAAACCTCACCTGCTTCTTTTAGTCCTTTCGCTTTGAACTCATCTTTTACTTCACTATTCTTTAAGAAGTAAACCCATTCATCCAGAGGGTCTTTGGCAATGTCGTTGAACTTGTTCACTTTGATAATGTAGAACTCAGGAAAAATATCCGAAACCTTATCTTTTGAAAATGCAGTTTTTTGCTTGTCCGAGAGCGTTAAAGTGTCATTTTGATGAAGTCCGTAAAAGTTTGTACTACCTCTGTAAACATAATCTTGTCCTTGCCCAAGGTCGAAATAGACGATATTGATAGAAATTACTTTTTTGATTTCCGAATATGCCTGTCCTAACGATAAATTTTCAGTCAGTGCTTTTGAAGCACCGTAAGCCATTCTGTGGAAAAAGTCAATCTCAAATGTATTTTGAATTTCGACAACAATTAACTCATTTTTAGAATTTTGAGTCAAAATGTCTACACGATTGAACTTATCGTCCTCAGTTTCTTGATTACCTTCACTTTCTAATATTCTTTCAATACGAATGTCGTCAAATAGAAGTTCGCTTAAAAAGCCTTCTAAAATAACGAAATTAGCTTTATTTCTTAGTAATTTCTTTACTGCCCAGTCAAACCGAATTAGCTTTTTGTTCATTGTCAAATCGAAATGTTAAGCTACAAAGTTACGAAAAAGTCAGAGATTTTTTGTCTGTCGAGAATTTTTTTAATTGCACCCAACGCTTAAGAATAAATGAAGGAATTGGATTTGAAAACGTAATGATTCAGTTACTTACAGAAGTTCGTATTTAACTGATGCTCAATGACTTCCGTAAGCAATTCTTTCATTTATTCTATGTTGGCGGTTCGTGCATTCTTTGTCCGTGTATAGTCGTCAAATGTTATATTCAAACTTAAATAAATTGTCAAAATGAAGCAAAAAGATTTAGAACAAGTACAAGTAAACGATTTTATTCAGCATAAGCATTTCGGATTGTGTTATGTTGAAAACCGAAAATTAGATGGGAATGGATATTGGTTTGGGTTATCAATTCGCCCTTTATCAATGGAAGGATATATGACACTTGCAAATTGGTCTGGTGTATTATTTAATCGTACGTTAGAAGATAGCAATAGATTGATTATCTCAAAAGTTGAAAATCCAACAATACCAAAATTGATTTTTAAAATGGAAAAAGGGTTTGAAGTTCACAATTGGGAAAAACTTGGAGAAGTTTCTCAAAAAGGTGAATTTTCAAGCGTAAAGTTAAAAGCATTTAATAATGCAGATGAAGCAATGTCGTTTGCAATGGTCTAATAGCATTACCACAATACCATGTTGGCGGTTCGTGCTTTTTGTCGGGATTGTATCGGTCAAAGCGATAGTATTTTAAAGGTCTCGAATTCGACAGGTTTAAAATTAATAAAATGGCAAGAACAATATCTGAAATATTAAAAGAAGCTGATGCAACAAATGACTTGCAGGGCTTAATCAATCTTTGGAATGAGATCGTAAATAATAAGAAAAAATACCCACTTGTTGAAATTTGGTTTGCAAAAGAACATATTAGAGAATTAGCTTTAAACTCAGATGGCGAAGATTTTGCCAAAGGTCGTTTTTATATGCACTTAAATGGTGAAGTCGAGAGTGCCGTTTCTTAGCATGACCGCCAACGACGCTAAGCCTTTTTGGAATTACTCCATTTTACGCCCACTAACTTTTTTACACGCTGATTCATCTCTAAATTTCTTTCAAAATGGATATAAATAACATCTTTACCCTTATGGTTTGCAAGTTCGTATGTTATCTCAATTGCCATCTGTCTTTTTGTCAAGTAAAATCAATTGTTCAGCCACAATCTCAGTAACGTATTTTTTCTGACCATCCTTGTCATCGTAACTACGGGTTTTAAGTTTACCTTCCACCTATACCAAACTTCCTTTGTGAAGGTATTTTTCAGCTAATTCAGCCAATCCACGCCATAGGACTATATTATGCCAATCTGTATTGGATTGATTTTGCCCGTTTGAGTCCTTGAAATGTTTGGTGGTTGCCAACGAAAATTTGGCTACTTTGATGTTGCCTTCGAGGTTCTGAATGGATGGAACGTTGCCCAAATTTCCGATTAGTGTTACTTTATTTAGTGCTCTCATTTATATTTTAAGTGATTATTTCGCAAAATAATAAATCTCTTAATCTATTCCTTAATTTTACTAAAATATTTATTGAACCTTAAACCTTATACGTTTGCACATAAAATTCATTTATGAAAAATTTACCTCTCCAAAATATCAAAGTCCTTGAATTCACCCATGCCGTGATGGGTCCCGCCGCTGGGTTAATTATGGCAGATTTAGGGGCGGAAGTAATCCATATTGAACCTATCGAAGGAGATTCCACTCGCCGACTCAAAGGATTTGGCATTGGTTACCATTCATTTTATAATCGAAATAAAAAAAGCCTTGCCATTGATATTAAATCTGAAAAAGGTCGGGCGATTATCCTCAAAATGGTGGAAACAGCCGATGTTTTAATCGAAAATTTTGGACCAGGTACCATGGAAAGATTGGGTTTTGGGTATGAGGTGTTGTCTAAGATTAACGAAAGATTGGTGTATTGCTCTTTGAAAGGATTTCTTTCGGGACCCTACGAAAAACGCCACGCCATGGATGAAGTCGTGCAAATGATGGGTGGATTGGCATATATGACTGGACCCGTTGGGCAACCGCTTCGGGCAGGTACATCCGTGATAGATATTTCAGGCGGAATGTTTGGGGTAATTGGTACATTATCAGCCCTTTACGAAAGAGAGATTACGGGTAAAGGCAATTTTGTAAAGTCGGCTTTATTTGAAACTACCGCATTTTTGATGGGACAACACATGGCAGTTTCTGCCCTCACGGCGATGCCCGTGCCTCCTATGCCCGCCCGAGTGAGTGCGTGGAGTATTTATAAAACCTTTGAAAGCAAAGACGATGAACAGGTTTTTTTGGGCATTATTTCCGAAAAACATTGGGAGCGTTTTTGCATTGCTTTCGATAAAAATGATTGGTTTTTGGATGAAAGACTCAAAACCAATAACCGCAGAATTGATGAAAGAGAGTGGTTTTTGCCAGCCGTTGATGAACTGATGAGGGACTTTACTAAAAATGAAATCATCGAAAAATGTGAAATAGCGGAGATTCCAGTTGCCCCAATTGCCCGGCCAGAAGACTTATTCGAAGATCCTCAATTAAATCAAGGTGGGAGTTTATTTAATACCACGATTCAGGGGGGAATTCAAACTAAATTACCAAAAATTCCCCTTGAAATGGAGAATGTAGTGTTTTCACTACATCATAATCCACCTGAAATTGGGCAAGATACGGTTGATATTTTAAAGGAATTTGGGTTTTTGGAGGATGAAATTAAAGCACTTGTTTTGGAGAAAATTATTGCATAAATTTAGCAAAGGAAATACCAACCAGAAATAAAATGAAATTTGATTTAATTGTAAAAAATGTTAACGTCGTACGCCCAAACAAGACCTCCGTTGATTTGTTAGATTTGGGTATCAAGGATGGAAAGTTTGTAGAAATTGCCCCTAAAATAGACGAATCAGAGGCTTCCGAAGTTTTTGATGGAAAAAATCTTCTTTGTTTTCCTGGACTTGTGGATGCCCACATGCATACAGGAATCTATGCACCTTTGGGCGAAGATGCCGTTACGGAAAGTAAAGCCGCAGCCATGGGGGGCGTAACTTGTAGTCTCAATTATATGCGAACAGGGCAGTATTATTTGAACAAAACAGGCCCATATAAAGAATTTTTTCCAGAAGTTTTGTCAGTTTCGGAGGGCAAATTTTGGGTTGACTATGCCTACCATCTCGCTCCAATGATGAAAGAACATCTGAATGAAATTGAGATGTTAATTGAGGAGTTTGGCGTTTCATCTTTTAAGATTTTCATGTTCTATGGTTCTCATGGTCTTCATGGACGTTCGGCCTCTCAAAAAGATTTTTTAATGATTCCAGATGACGAAAAATACGATATTGCTCATTTTGAATTCGTGATGCGAGCCGTTAAAAAAGCGATTGACCGTTTTCCTGAATTGAAGGATTATATTTCGGTAAGTTTACACTGTGAAACTGCAGAAATTATGTCGGCTTACACAAAAATAGTGGAAGAAGAAGGTACATTAACGGGTCTGAGAGCCTATTCAGCTTCTCGTCCACCTCATTCAGAAGGTTTGGCAATTTTCATTGCTTCATACTTGGCTCACGAGACTAATATGCCTAATATCAACCTCTTACATTTAACTTCATATAAAGCCATCGAAGCGGCTATGTTGATGCAAGCGGCTTTCCCGCACATAAATTTCAAACGAGAAGTTACGATTGGACACCTTTTATTGGATGTCGATGCCGAATGTGGAAGTCACGCAAAAGTCAACCCCCCGATTCGTCCACGGGAGGATGTGGAGGCATTATGGCAAGCTGTTTTAGACCGTAAAATTGATTGGGTCTGCTCCGATCATGCTTGTTGCAAGGAAGAATTCAAAACTGATAATAAAAATCCTGATAATATTTTCTTGGCAAAATCAGGCTTTGGTGGAACAGAATATTTGTTGAGTGGATTGTTTACAGAAGGCTCAAAAAGAGGAATGTCTTACAATCATATTGCTGAATTAGTCTGTTGGAATCCCGCCCAACGTTATGGAGTTTTAAACAAAGGAGACATCGCTTTGGGCTATGATGCCGATTTTGTTTTGATTGATTCCAGCGAGGTTTTTGTGGTTAGAGCCTCAGAATCTGAGTCCACACAAGGATATTCAGTTTTTGAAGGAATGGAATTAACTGGAAAAGTGAAAACCACTTTCTTAAGGGGTAATAAAATTTATGATAATAACAAAATTATGGGCGAAGCAAAAGGGAAATTTGTGAGGCGTCCAACAAATTAATTTATTGAATTAGAAATATATAGTGTTAATTTTGCTATCATTTTTATCAACAAAAGAACTTCAATTATTGGGGTTCTTTTGTCTTTTTATCTCAAAATTTATATATGAATAATATTCAAAAGGCTGTCAATCAAGTATTTATTGAAAATTTTAAGACAAAACCTATGATTGTTCGTTCTCCTGGTAGAGTCAATTTAATAGGTGAACACACCGATTATAATGGAGGTTTTGTCCTGCCAGCTGCCACGGATAAAGCGGCATATTTAGCAATCGCACCTTCTGATTCTAATCTTGGAAAATGGATTTCAATCGATATGGAAGAGTCTGTTGAAATATCATTCGATTCAATCATATTCTTAGAGAAATTTGGATGGGCAAATTATATTTTAGGCGTTATTGAGCAATTTCAAAAACGTGGACTAATCGTGAAACCATTCAATTGTGTTTTGGCGGGCGATGTTCCAATCGGCTCTGGAATGTCCTCTTCGGCAGCATTGGAGAGTGCGGTTGGTTTCGCCATAAATGAAATGAATGGTTTTGGTTTTAATAGAAAAGAACTCGCAAAATTAGTGCAACAAGCTGAAAATGAGTTCATTGGCGTGAAGTGTGGTATTATGGATATGTTCGCAAGCATCCACGGTAAGGAGAATAATGTAATCCGTCTGGATTGTGAAACGCTCGATTATGAGTACTTTCCTTTGAATTTGGGTGATTATAAAATTGTACTTTTTGATAGTGGAGTTAAACATAATTTAGTTGAATCTGAATATAATCTCAGAAGACAACAATGTGAAGAAGGTTTAGCGTTTTTTAGAGAACATTTTGATGAAACCCTTAAAAATTTAAGCCAAGTGCCATTGGCATGGTTGCAGGCGAGTAGAAGTCATTTGAATCCAATTGTTTATAATCGTTGTCAATATGTTATCGAAGAAAATCAACGGATTCTTTCGGGGTGTGAGGATTTACAGGCGGGAAAGTTAAAAGACTTTGGTATTAAAATGACGGCAACCCACGAAGGTTTACGAAATCTTTATGAAGTCAGTTGCCCGGAATTAGATTTTTTAGTGGATGAGGTATGGCATGAATCTTCCGTTTTGGGTTCGAGAGTGATGGGAGGAGGCTTTGGAGGATGTACGATTAACTTAATTAAATCTGGTGAAATAGATGAGTTATTTGCCAGATTATCAGTTAGTTATGAACAAAAAACGGGTATTAAATTAAAAATGTATAGTGTAGTTACTGCAAACGGAACCGAAATTATTGAGTAATGTTTTCTATAATTGGAAACTATTATTTACCAAATCACCAACTAATACAATATTAAAACATAACCAAAAAACGCATGGCTTTTGATTTTAACGAACATTCACATATCAGACAAAATCCACTTACTGGCGATTTTGTCATGGTTTCTCCACACCGAACAAAACGCCCTTGGCAAGGGAAAACGGAGGATATTATGACAGATTCTCGACCTAAATATGACCCAACGTGTTATTTATGTGCTGGTAATCCTCGAATGAATGGAGAGATAAATCCCAATTATTCAGACACTTACGTTTTTCAGAATGATTTTGCCGCTTTGCAGTCTGATGTTCCAAAGGGAGAAATAAAAAAAGAGGGATTGTTGAAAGCTGAAAGCGTAAGAGGGGAATGTAGGGTAATATGTTTTTCACCAAGGCATGATTTGACTTTGGCGGAAATGGAGACGGAGGATATTCGAAAAGTTGTTGATACTTGGGTTAAAGAGTTTGAAGATTTTCGTACACAAAAAGATATTCATTACGTCCAAATTTTTGAAAATAAAGGTGAAATAATGGGCTGTTCAAATCCACATCCGCACGGACAAATTTGGGCTTCCAGTAATATTCCAGTTGAAATTCAGAAGGAGACAGAACATCAACGTAACTATTTTCAAGTACATAAAAAGACTTTATTAGAAGATTATTGGAGGTTGGAAGTGTCTGAAAATGAAAGGGTTGTTGTTGAAAATAACAGTTTTTTGGTGGTTGTTCCCTTTTGGGCAACTTGGCCTTTTGAGACAATGATTATCCCAAAACGACCAATGGCTTATATTTCAGAGTTGGATGAAATTGAGAAAACTGATTTGGCAGACATAATCAGAAAATTAACGACTCGCTACGACAATCTTTTCAAGACTTCTTTTCCATATTCGGCAGGAATTCACCAAGCTCCAATTAATACTGAAAATGTGGAAGGTTGGCACTGGCATATTCATTTTTATCCACCACTTTTGCGTTCGGCAACGGTTAAAAAATTTATGGTCGGATATGAATTATTAGCGAATCCACAGCGAGATATTACACCCGAGAGAGCAGCGGAACAGTTGAGGAGTTTAAGTGAGGTTCACTACAAAATTGAGCAATAAATAATCAAAGGGTTAAGAAATTTGAAAAACTTAACCCTTTTAAATGCTACATATATTTAACAAAAAAGCGAATTAATTTCGCCACCGCAGGCGTGTAAGGTGGGTAAATCATCTTGAAAGTTCCAAATTTTTGCCTCATTACCGCTCTTTGATTTGAGAATTCGGTAAAGCCCCAAATTCCTCCAGATTTACCAATACCAGAATTATTTACGCCCCCAAATGGAATTTCGGTATGTCCGTAATGAATTACACAATCATT
>JAYVIV010000130.1:0-7534 GCA_043769985.1 Arcicella sp. | reverse complement strand
TTTTTAGTATTTGCCACTAAGGCACCAAGGCTCTAAGTTTAAATTGTAAGAATAAAATAGACCACTTTTTCGCAGCAACAAAAAACTTAGCGCCTTGGTGTCTTGGTTTAAATTGTAAGAATAAAATAGACCACTTTTTCGCAGCAACAAAAAACTTAGAGCCTTGGTGTCTTGGTTTAAATTGTAAGAATAAAATAGACCACTTTTTCGCAGCAACAAAAAACTTAGAGCCTTGGTGCCTTAGTGGCAAATACTAACTTCATCAACAAACAAAAAACCCTCTCAATTCGACACTAAGAGGGTTTTGGCATATTTTACCATAAAATTAGCAACTACATTGTTTCTTATATTTCCAGTTGAGATAATAAGCTAAAGCAATAAATAACGCTCCCAAAGTTCCTGTCAAAAATTCAAATTCATGCCCCAGCCAAACAATTTCAAAGGTCTTTATTATCAAACTTCCAATCAATAAATATAAAGGAATCGGGTTTTGATGTTTCTTGAAATCGCTGAACAAAAGGATTCCTGCCAATATTAAACTTCCTCCAATAAACCAGATTTCCCAAGAATGGTCACCAATGAAACTACTTCCTAAAAAGGGTAGAAGGGTGATGATTACGGGCGTTGCAATGCAGTGAATAGCACAAATTACGGAAAGATAAAATCCAACCTTTTCCATGTTATTGTGTTCATACGTATGCTTTGTGAATGTAATCATGTTGCAAAATTAATACTTATGCAACGCTATTGCAAATAAAATCTTCAAAAGTTTAACTCAACTGATATTCAGGCAATGAGGCAATGCTTTGAGCCATGTTTTGAAGTAAACTTATGCTTGATTTTCCTTCTGATTTATTCAAAATCATGCTTTTTTGTTGATTTGAAAGAGGTCTTGAAAGCAAATAAGTATCCAACTGATCCAATAATTCTTGCGGATTTTGTGTTGAAAAATTGTTCTGAAATGCAGTCCAATCAATATTTGCCTGCATTTGTTTAATTTTCCTACTCAAATTTTCGGTATTAACATCTCCTTCATCCTTGGGGTTGAAAGTAATTTCTGAATCCTTGAAAATCAATTCGGGTAGTTTCATGCGGGTCATCAAGGTTGAAGAATCAATCCAACTTTTTCCACCTGACCAACCCGCTACGTTTGGCGGGTAAAACAAAATTTGCCCTAATGCTTTTTGAATAAACAAAATAGGCTGTTTTCTATCGAACTGAATTCCAAAATTTCTCTGCAAACCCACCAATAATTCTACGGGCGATTTGATGCGAGTACCTATATTTTCTTGGTTATAAAACCAGTCACTTTTAAAGGTATATTCCATTAAATCTTTAATGTCATAATCCGATGAACGAAAGCGTTTTGCCATCTCCTCAACTATTTGATTATCGACGTTTTCATTTACGAAATAACGGTAAATTTTAGTGCAAATAAACGTCGAGGTCTTTGGGTTTTGGAGGATAATATTCAGAATATCTTCTCCTTTAAAATTACCCGTTTTGCCTTGAAAGGTCTTTTCGCCATCGTCGTGTTGATTGGTTTTAAACACAAATTCTCCTTTCGGATTTGCCCCCCAACCTGTGAAAGCACGAGCGGATTCTTTAATGTCCTTTTCAGTATAATTTCCACGACCCAATGTGAATAGTTCCATGACCTCACGAGCGAAATTTTCGTTAGGGGAATTCTTCTTATTCTGTTGATTATTGAGGAACTGCAACATTCCTGGGTCTTTAGAAACCGCCAAGAGCAAGTCACTAAATTTTCCCAAGGCATTCTCCCGAATCACATTGTTTTGAATTTGTGTTAGCAAAGGCTGGCGGAGGCGACAGGCAAAATGTCCATGCCAAAAGAGCGTCATTTTCTCCCGAAACATACTTTCTCCCGAAGCCATATTTTTAACCCAAAGGAAATTCAAATCGGTTAATTGTTCTCGGTATTCTTTTATTTGTTCTTTAACCTCTTCCGCAGATAACCCCTTCTTATCCAGCATATTACGAAGAGCTTTTTTCTTCATAACCATGGCTGTATCCTCATTAACTATTTCTAATTGGTTAATTTTTTCGGAATCTTTTAGTAGAAATTTTAGGGCTTTCTCAAGAGATTTTTCTCCAAATTCTTTCATCTGTGCAGGTGTTGCTCCAAAGCCTGCCCGTTGAAAAAGATGTTCTATTTTTATCTGATTATTGATTTTCATATCTGTGTTATTTTTGTATAAGACAGATTTTTCAAGACAAGGTTTAACCTTAAGTCATAAACAAATTAGACCACGGATGACTCGGATTTAACAGATTTACACGGATTTTTTTTAATTTTATCTGTGTAAATCTGTTAAATCCGAGTTATCCGTGGTCTAATCTCCAACTAACAAATCATCCTCCTTAAAATGGATAACCCACCGCAATATTCAACACCAAATTTTCACTTCGCCAATTAGCATCTTTTAAGTTGAAATATTTCAAAACCCAGCGGTCGTCTTCGGGGAAAAAAGGTTTACGTACGGGCGTTGCTAAGTCAAAACGAAGTACTAAGTAACTGAAATCTAAACGTAAACCGATGCCTGTTCCAATGGCAACTTGTTTATAGAAATCTGAGCCAAAAACGCCTTCTGGACCATAAGCATCAGCATCTTTTTGCATCCAAACGTTTCCTGCATCAATGAAAAATGCTCCGTAGATATACTTGTTAAATTTGGCACGCAGTTCAGTATTAAATTCCAACTTTATGTCTCCAGTCTGACTTCCCAAGAACACGTTGCTAATTGACCCGGTTGAACGATAAGCTCCTGGACCAACGCTTCTTGCGATGAAAGAACGAATACTGTTGTTTCCACCCGCCGAGTATTGTTTGGTGAAAGGAAGTGAAATAGAATTTCCGTAGGGTAATCCGTATCCAATTACAAAACGATTGGCAATTTTTAAACTTTTGGTTACTGCATAACTATATCTCAAGTCAGCATCTAAGCGTGCGTATTGAGAAATGGGAATTCTGAATAAGGTTTCAGGTATATTGTCTGATGGACCAATATTAGACAATAAACTTGCTAAATTACCAGCTACTTCCAAACCACCCGAAAAGGTGAATTGAGATTTTGAGGTTGGTCTTGGGGAGGGCGTATAATTAATCGTGTAACTCGAACTCATGATTAATCTATCACTCAATATTTGGTCAAAAGCGGCGGGATTATCACTCCTGAAAATCTCTTCTGTGAAGTCTTGTGACACATTTGCCTTTACTAAATTGACCGATATAGGCGTAAATGAGTGTTCCAGAGCATTATTTTGTTTCCAAGCATAACCCATGGTTGCCTTCAAGGAATTCAAATCATAGAAACCTCCTCTGTTCAAAACCTCATAACCAACGCCAATATTTGTCTTGGGTAGTGCTTGATTTGTGGCTGGATTTATTTTATAAAATGGAATCACAAATCGTGGAATGGAAAGAACTGCTTCAATGGAATATTTTGTCGAATTGATTGAGCCAAGCGTTACACTTGCTCCGCCAACTTGAAAATCTAAACCCGTAGTACCCGTAATTTTCAAAGACTCAGCACCCCCAAACGTGTTTTTATTTACCCATGAAAGAGAGAAGTTTGTACTCGTAAAATTATTTGATTTTGTACTGGCATTGACATCAAATAGAATAGATTTTGCCTTTAAAGGTGTCAAATAATAAAAGACATCCAACAAAGCAGAATCAGACCGAGGCACTAAGCTAAAGGTGTTTTTTACGAATTTAAAGTTGCCGTTTAAGTTAATTAATCTCGAAAGTGAAATATCTTGAACGCTACTACTATACCTAAGTCCCCTTCTAAAACCAATTGCCTGAGCAAAGATTTTAGGTTTAAAAGATTCCGTTCTATCATTTATTTTTATTCCTTCAAAAACAACTTCGTCCTTTTTTGCATTTACGGTATCGCCTAAAACAATCTCGCCATAATCTGCCAACACGTGAACATCCCTGATTCGATAAATTTTTCGGTTAACTTGCGAAGTTGAAGGTTTAATTTTTAAAGTTAAATTCACCTTGTGGTTTCCAATAGAAGAATCTGCTTCAACGAGGATAAAATCAGGTTGAAAATAGTAATATCCTCTACGTTTCAAGACATTATCAATCCTTGCTCGTTCGCCCGAAATAAGCTCAAAACGATAAGGAGAGCCTGTTTTGAGGAAAGAGACTTGATTTTTTCCATTATATGCTTTTCCTAATATTGCAGTATCTTGGGGAGTAAGACTGATGCTATCTATAAAATACCTTTGGTGTAAAGTGGTGGTATAAATTGCCGTAGATTTACGGTTTTTTTCAGCCAATTCACCCGAAGCAAACGAGCGAAAATATCCCTCATTATTCAACAAAAAACCAATTTGCTTGGCGTTTGCAGCCGTTACGCTTCTACTCGCCAACACAGGAGGTTCACCAAATCTTTTTCTGAAAAAACGCTTGAAACCTTTTTCACCCTTGGGTTCGCCAAAAAGGTAGTAAAACCAGAGTTTATAAGGAAATCCTAAAATTGTAGAGTTGGGTTTCGGTTTCACAAAATCAATCAAAAGCGTTTCAACATTCTTAATTTCAGTCTTTGCAATGCCAGAATCTGCCAAAACTTTCACCTTCGCCCCCACGTATAAACTCTCACCCGCAGGTAACTTCTTAGTAACTGAACAACTACTAAAAAATATCACTAAAATAACCAGCCACGAGAATTTATGGAACGCAGATAACGCAGATGCTTCGCAACGCAGATTTTTGCAGACTTTTATTATATCAGCTAAACACGAAAATTTATGGAACGCAGATGACGCAGATGCTTCACAACGCAGATTTAAGAGAATTTTTATTTGTTGAAATTTATTCATTAACTCATTCATTACAGTTTTACTTAAATAGAAACATAAACTAAAATTAATCTTTAAAAAATCCTCTTAAATCTGCGTTGCCGAAGGTATCAAGGTGGACGGCGAGTCTCATCTGCGTGCCAATCTCATTTTTTCTTGGCAAAAATTTCTTTAAATTTTCCGTATTCCATCGTCACCGTGAAACCTACGCCTGTTTCCACGATGAAACCTTCCAGAACTGACTGGAACTGATTTTTTCGGAAGGCTTTGAATAAATATCTGCCATCGTTGGTCAGTTTATAATTCACCGTGACATTATCAAATACTTCGGAAGGGTTTCGGGATATTTTTGAGGTATTTTCCAACTCGAAATTTCTTCCAACTTTCACTTCAATTTTATCATTGAAAAAGCCTTTCGATAAACCCAAACTTAGGTCGGTTCGTTTGGCAGTTTCACCATTAAAGTAGTCTTGCGAAGACGATAAATTTACGTCCAAATTCACGCCTTTTATCAAATCAGAAGCCAATTGATCTAATTGATTCGACAATAATTTGCTCACACTTTGACGTGCAATTGCTTCTGCATTAACTCCTCCGCCACTATTTGAGAAGAAGTCGGATGATTTATCCGAGAAAAAACGATTCAATATCAATAAGGCAAATACCTGTTTATCAATGTTTGCTTTGTCACCATTTTCAGAACCGTCATTCAGAATTGCCAATCTTGTTTCTACCGCTTTAATCACATCTTGGGAAACCGTCAAATTTTGTTCTTTCGACACCTTAATTTTGAAAGATGGGTCAGGTTTTGATAGCTTTCCAGACATGGTTAAAAGCACATCGAAATTCATTTTCTGACGGTAAATATCCTGATTACTGTTCGTTTCATTCGTCATTAAATCAAGCGGGGCAGTGCTTGTTCGATAGATGGCAGTGATGTTTACATCGGCATTAGTTGGGTCGCCCGTCCAGATAATATTACTGCCTTCTTGGATAAGAAATTGCCGTTTCAGCACCTCATACGTTAAACCATAATTTCCCTCCGTCAAGTCGTAAGTTCCAAAAATAAAAGATTGTCCGTTGGCATTTACGCCTGCATTGAGACGTGCGTTGCCTTTTACTACCAAGTTGTCTCCATTAATTTCATCCACCACAATCGTCAACTCTGATTTGTCATCCGCTTCAATATCAAGCGCAATTTCAGACACGAAATTGTTCACAAAAATATCCGTATTTACCGAATCTTTTTTGATAGAATCTTTCGGTGGATTTTTGCGATTCACGAACACGACCACGCCTTCGCTGCTACTTATATCATCCAAACTCGGCACAATTATCGAAATCTTACTATTTTCTCTCAACTTAATATCACCTTCAATTTTTGCCTTTTCAGAAATGCCCTGCAATTTCAAGTTAGCGTCAACAAAACCTTTTCCATAAAAAAAAACGTTATCCTTTCGAGTAGAATTCAGTACCATGAAGTTCTTTGCATCCACTGTTAAATCGTATCTTACTAATGGAATATTGGTTAAAACAACTGTTCCATTCACTTTCAAAGGTTGATTTAAAGTGTCACTCACCGTGAATTGGTTAAGTCGAATGGTTTGCCCTTCAAAAACCAATTTTTGTTTGTCGATTAAGTACCTACTCCCCAATTGTGATACATCAAAAGCTACTTTATCAAAATTCAAACTTCCATCCAATTGCGGACTCGTGGTTGAACCTTTTATACTTGCTTTTCCAGATAAAATCCCCTTCGCTCGTCGTAGCATTCCAAAACTAAAAGCCTCCACTGTCTCCGCCCCTAACTTATTGATATTTAGGTTTAAATCAAAAGCATTTTTGGTTTTTAGGTAATAATTTCCAGACAAAGAAAGGTCATTGTTTGAGCTAATTAAAGTAGATTTCAGGGTAATTTTTGTGGGCGTTTCATTAAAAGCATTCACATCTAAATCCCCAATGGCAATTCGTTGAAAACGAAAATTTTTAATGGAAACATCACCTGTAAATGAAGGCGTAGCCATGTAATTACTCAACAATATTTTACCATGTATTTTACCACTCGCAAACGAAGAATCTGGTGAAAATAAAGTCACAAAATTTTGAATGTCTAAACTATCAGTTGTTATCGTAATTGGACCATTTGGCGTATTTGTTGTGCTGTTCACCGCAAGCCTTTCTTGTTTACGATTTATATTGAAATTTCTAATCAATAAACCCGTCTTTCCGTAAACAATAAAACCTGTTGAATCCACTTGCCAGGGCGTATAATTTAAAAATAGTCCCCCTTTACTTAAACTAACACGATATTGATTATCAACGCTTTGCAAAAATCCTGCAACGGCATGGCGTTCTTTGTCAATGGAATCTTTGAAAGATGTTTTGAAAGACGCTATGTTATTACTTACATCTCCCGATAAACTTGTTTTTCTAACTTGGAAACCAGTTAAAACTACACCATCAAGTCCACCCGAATAGAGTAATTTTGTGGAATTTCCAGCCATTTTCATTCTCACATTTCTAACCTTAATCGTGTCGTATTCCAAATAAGGCATCAATAAATTTGCCCTAAAAATAGTATCTGCCTGACTATCTAAATTTGCCAAAAACCTGGCAGTGTCCAAGCGTGTCAATCCAGGCACAAATGCTTGAATCAGTGGGTGTTTCACCACTCTTAAATCCAATGTCAAATTATAGGGAG
>JAYVIV010000129.1:0-7943 GCA_043769985.1 Arcicella sp. | reverse complement strand
AGGGTGTGCTGACCAATTTGGTCGGCAGGTTTTTTTTCGTCATGTTGTTATGATTGTTTGGTTTGAAATGATAAATATATGAAATTCTAACACAAATCTATGATAATCAAGTGTTTGAATGTCGAGTAGCTACCGCAGGTTTTGTTCAACATAGTATTGTGGCAAGTGGGGGCTGGCGGAAGTAATTGAACATTAGTAATTCTTTTGTACTTTTGTTTCGGCGGACGGAAACTGACTAATCATTTGTAAGTAACTCAGCATCAGTAATTTATATCGGCAGACGTTCGGGCGGACGTGTTTCAAATTCCCCCACTTCGCCAAGCTCTAATCCGTTGGCTGCTATGCTAAAACGCCAAAAGTTCGACATTTTTCACCATCAAATTGTAATTTTTCGTACATTTGACACATGGAAAATTCCGAAGAAATAGGACTTGATTTTATCATTGACAAGCTAACAAACAGTATTGAGAATGTCATCACTGGCGACAGTTTTGCAACAGAAATCTCAATTTTGACCAACTCAGATTTGAAAACTGTTAGTAAAAAGAATGGTTGGCTTTTCAGTTGGAAAGACGAATTCAAAGAACCAGCCCGAGATGTTTACAAACTAACGATTGCAAACAATTCAGCTATTATTCAAGGACTTGTAAGTTTGGAAGTGAAAGAAGACCATGTTTATATGCACTTAGTGGAGAGTTCACCATTCAACAAAGGCAAGACAAAAGTATATTCAGGAGTTGCGGGAAATTTAGTAGCCTTTGCTTGTAAATTTTCTTTCCAACGTGGACACGAAGGAAATGTATCATTTCTCTCAAAAACACAACTGATTGAACATTACGAGAAGACACTTGGGGCATTTCATTTCGGCGGACGGATTATGATAATTGATACGCAGGCAGCATTCAGACTCATCAACAAATATTTTCAAACGGGCGGCGTACCGCATTAAAAGATATGAAAACTAACAAGATTGACTTAGATTTAGACTTCATCGGTGGACAAGGTTCACTGACAAAAATAGAAGAAAAGGAACTCAGCGACTTTTTCAAAAACCGAAAGTTGTCAGCAAGGACAACTACCAGACAACAAGTTACGACAAATATCCGCCCGAATATAACTGCATAATAATCAGACTATTGGACGGAAGAAAGCACAGCCGCCAACAACATAGCGTTCGTTGCGTCCGTAGAACGAACAATGAACGCTATGTTGAACGAAACCTGCGGTAGCGGACTTATGATTGATGCGAGAATTTCTATGGGTTTATCGACACGAGCGTGTCTTTTTCCTTGGCTGGTAGAACCACTCCGTCCCATGGCTTGTGTCCTCACCAGCCAACTTGCGAAAGCAAAAACCCGAACAAAAATATTTATAATTAATTGATAATCAAACACTTGTATTGCTGCCGCAAGTTGTCTGATTGCAGAGTATCTATCATTTCCTCCTCCCCTATTCAATTTCCTTTGCAATGTCAAAATTTTCCTTAGATTTCAAATTATCCCCTTTTTTCTGATAATAAAGACCTAAATTTTGGTATGCTAAGCCATTTTTATCATTCAATCGAATTGACCTTTCAATTAATTCTTTTGCATCCTCTAATTTTCCCAAATTCAATAATATTAAACCTTTATTGTTTAAATAAAAAGGCTGAGCAGGTTCTTGTTTTAAGGCAAGATTTACCATTTTCAGTGCCTCATCAAATTTATTTTCTTGATTTAAAATGAAAGCCAAATTATTTAGGGCAAAATCCTGCTTTGGGTCAAAGGATATTGCCTTCTGAAAGCTCTTTTTAGCTAAATCAAATTCCTTATTTTCAAAATATAAATATCCTTGATTGGTATATGCCTCCGCATTTTTAGGGTTCAACAAAATTGCTTTCTCATAGTCTGCCGTAGCCCCAGAAGTGTTTCCTAATTGAACTTTCACATCCGCTCTACTTACGTAATAAAATGATGAATCCTTGAAAGGCACAGCTAACTTATCATAATCTTTCATAGCATTTTGAAAATCTCCTTTCAAAAAAAGTGCCTCTGCACGATTGTAATAGGCTTGCCAATACTTTTTGTCAATTTCTATGGCTTTATCAAAATCTTTTAAAGCCTCATCCATTTTCTCAATTTTCTGGTAACCTAAACCACGATTATTATAAGAATCCGCAAATTTGGGGTTTTGCTTTATTGACTCATCAAACCAATGAATGGCATCTAAATATTCTTTTTCTTTGAGTTTTTGATTGCCCCTTTTGAAAAATTTAATTGATTCTTCGATTTTATCTGTCCCACAAGAAAATAGGATTGAGGTAACACTAACAATTAGGAGATATTTTATTATTTTCACGTATTATTATAATTTAATCTTAAAATAATGTTACTATGGAAACTACTAAAACCAGCAATTTTCAGTCATTGAAGGAATTTTATCCTTACTATTTAACTGAACACACCAATTCTACTTCAAAATTACTTCATTTTATTGGAACGAGTTTATTTTTCGTCATCCTCATTTACGCACTTTATACCGCTCAGTATCAACTTATGTGGTTTATGCCAGTTGTAGGCTATTTTTTCGCTTGGGTTGGGCATTTCTTTTTTGAAAAAAATAAACCAGCCACTTTCAAGTATCCATTTTATAGTCTTGCCAGCGATTTTATCATGTATTTTGATATTTTGAGAGGCAAAATCAAAATTTGAACTATGACTTAAGCCCTTTTGTTCCTAATTTTGTGAAAATATTTAAAAAACTGAAAATGATTAAAGCTGAAATGCTGACCGACAGAGGTCTAATGGTGATTGAATTTTATGAGCAAGATGCTCCAATTCACGTAAAAAACTTTACTGATTTAGCTAAAAAAGGTTTTTATGACGGACTAACTTTCCATAGGGTAATTCCCAATTTCGTGATTCAAGGGGGTGATCCAGACGGAACGGGCGGCGGCGGTCCTGGTTACTCAATTCCAGATGAATTAACAGGTAATAATCAGTATCACGATCGTGGCGTATTGTCAATGGCTCATCGTGGACCCAATACTGGCGGTTCACAGTTTTTTATATGTCATAGTCGTGCTAACACATCTCACTTAGACCGCAAACACACGTGTTTTGGAAAAGTTGTTGAAGGTTTGGATGTAATTGACACAATCCGTGAAGGTGATCACATCCAAAAGATTACAGTGATTGAAGAAGTTGCATAAACAGTTGTCAGGGGTTTGGATTTGAGGGTTATGAAACACCTTTTAAATCCCAAATCCTAACCCCCAACCCCCTAAAAAATGACCTTTATTGGAGAACTCTCAGGTTCAAGTCCTGATCTAAAAATATCCTTGTATAAATGGAATGCCAAGTTTTTTGTAAAATTCGAAACGCCCGATTTAGAGCAAGTTTATAAAATTCCCGAGATGGATGCTTCCGAGGCTGACATTCGTGAAATGATTACGAAAGAATTTATTCAGAAAGTTATTTTAAGATTTAGGGAAATGTATGCTGATATTTCGGAGATTTATTGATACTAAAAGAGTTGCCAACTATTTAAAAGTTGGCAACTCTTTTAGTATCAAATTCTTTCAATGTCTTTTTTGATACTTTCTTCATCGTCAGGTTTTATACTTCCTCTTCTTAATGCGGAAAAGTAACTTCGCCCAGCCTGTGAAGCTATTGCCTTATCCCCGATTTCCAAAGTTCTTATATACTCAACAAATAACTTTTCTAACTTTCGACCTCTCTCAATGCCGAAATTATAAAAAAGTGCCGAAGTAAATATTAACATCACGGCGAACGCAATGAAATACAAAAGATTCATTCCGATAATGACTTGTAGTAGCATATTTTTTAATTTAAATAAATGGTTTGAAAGCAAGATAAGTGAATTTTATATTTATAACAAATAATCTCCTTCTTTACTTTTCTAATAAAGGCGAATTCTTCTCTTTCGCTAAAGTATCGAAAGTTAATTTATCCGCCCATTTTGGAAATAGTTTATTAATTAGAATAATTGCTTTTCCTTGTAAAGTCAAAACCATATCTCGATCACGATTTTTGACTGCCTTCAAAATTCTATCCGCAACTTCTTCTGACGACATCATATTACCCTCATCTCGCATAGATTCACCTTTTGAATTTCCATCTGAACCCAAAGAAGCCACTCTAATATTTGAAGCCGTAAATCCTGGACAAGCTGTCAAAACGTGAACGCCAGTATTGCGTAACTCCGTGCGTAAAGCCTCTAAAAAGCCATTCACCGCAAATTTTGAAGCGGAATATCCTGAACGGACGGGCAATCCCCTATACCCTGCAATTGAGGAAACTCCAACGATTGACCCTTTTGTTTCTTTAATGTATGGTAAGGCATATTTGGTGGCATAAACAGTTCCCCAGAAATTAATATCCATTACCGATTTAATAACTTTTAGGTCACAGTCGGCAAACATCGACCGCATCGAAATTCCTGCATTATTAATCAAAACATCAATTTTACCGTATTTTTGAGTGGTCTTTTCAATCATTTCTATATTGTCAGCTTCGATACTAACATCTGAGATTATCGGCAAATTTTCAATACCTTCTTTCGTTAATGCAAGGCTAACTTCCATTAAAGACACTTCCTTACGACCTGTAATGACAATTTTAGCTCCTTCTCGCCCAAAAGAAAATGCCAATGCCTTTCCAATACCCGATGAGGCACCTGTGATGATGACTACTTTATCTTTCATATTTGTAATTTATATTTTCACAAAATTCCTTCATTTTTCTAAAAGTCGCATCTTTTTATCAATAATAATTTTCATAGTCCGTACTTTTGTATCCCTTATCACAGTTAAACAGTAAAGTAATAGTATCAGTGTTCACGTAGTATTTTCTATGTAACCGATGATGGCTATGTGGCTGCAAGGACTAACTAATTTACAAATAAACAATTATAGCCATAGTTTACCTTGAAAACTAATCTTTTCTATGTTCCCTATGATAACTATGTGGTTGCAATGAAGAAGAAAAAAGAAAATACCATTTACGAAAACGTTTTAGTGGAAGATTTTGCTTCCGATGCAAAATGTATCAGTCGCATTGACGATAAAGTGATTTTCATCGAAGGACCTGTTGCCCCAGGTGACATCGTTGATTTGCGGGTTGTGAAAGCTAAGAAAAGTTTCATGGAAGCTGTTGCATTTAATATTCGCCCAGAATCAAAATTCCGAACAGAAATCACTTGCCAACATTTTGGAACTTGCGGAGGTTGTAAATGGCAACACATTGATTATCAGGTACAACTGGATTTTAAGACTCGCCAAGTAACGGATGCTTTACAAAGAATCGCAAAGGTTAATTTGCCAGAAATCAAACCCATCTTTCCTTCTGCCGATATGTTTTATTATCGGAATAAATTAGAATATACTTTTTCGCAAAACCGATGGCTCACCAAAGAACAAATGGATTCAGGTGAAGAATTTTCGAGAAACGCCCTTGGCTTTCACATCCCAAGACGTTTCGATAAAATCTTGGATATTGAAAAATGCTATTTACAACCTGATCCATCAAACGCTATTCGTTTGGAGTTGAGAGCATTTACTCAAAAACATAATTTGTCTTATTATGAGCAAATTAAACAAGAAAAAGGGGCTTTGCGTAATTTGATAATCAGAACTGCTAATACTGGCGATTTGATGGTAATTGTTCAATTTGCCTATTGCCAACCCGAAGATATTGACTTGGTAATGAACCATTTAGCATTAAAATTTCCAGAAATTACCTCTTTAAATTATATTATCAATACCAAAGGAAATGATACTTTTTTTGATTTAGAGGTAATAAACGTAAAAGGGTTACCTTATATTGAAGAGGAGATGGAGGGTTTACGTTTTAGAGTAGGTCCAAAATCTTTCTTCCAAACTAATTCAAAACAAGCCCTTGAATTATATAAAATCACTCGTGAATACGCCGATTTGTTGGGAGATGAATTTGTTTATGACCTTTATACAGGCACTGGAACAATTGCTAATTTCGTGGCACGACAAGCCAAGAAAGTTATTGGTTTAGAATACGTTGAAATGGCAGTTGAAGATGCGAAAGTAAATTCTCAAATAAATAATATCACCAATACTGAATTTTATGCGGGTGATATGCGTAAATTATTGAGTTATGATTTTGTAAGTCAACACGGCAGACCAGATACCGTAATTACTGACCCACCACGTGCAGGAATGGACGAACCCGTGGTGAGAGTTCTTTTGGAAGCCGCCCCAAAAAGAATTGTTTATGTAAGTTGTAATCCTGCAACCCAAGCACGAGATTTAGCAATTTTGGATGAAAAATATGCCGTTACAGCCGTGCAACCAGTAGATATGTTCCCGCAAACGCATCATGTGGAAAACGTCGTTCGATTGGATTTGAGGTAGAAATCTGTTTTACCATAGAAGTCTGGTATTCAAGACCCTGACGGCGGTTTTCACCCCGTCAGCGGTTTTCAAAGATTCTAAAAATAAAAAGTTGCCCGTCAGAGACAGACAACTTTCTTTCTGAAACAAAACCACAAGAACCATTACTTGTGGTTGAGTTACAATATTTTAGGCTTCAATCAACGACTCATCGTGTTGTGAAATATCTAATCCTACTCTTTCTTCTTCTTCCGTTACACGCAAAGGAATAATTTTGTCAGTGATAATTAATAGCAAATATGACATTCCGAAAGCAAAGCCTGAAACTACAGCCAAAGCGACTAAATGTTTAACAAATAATGCAAAATCGCCTGTGATAAAAAGACCTTGTTCACCGTCAACAACCACTGCATTAACCGCTTTTGAAGCAAATAAACCTGTCATTAACATACCCATCATTCCACCTACACCATGACATGGAAACACGTCCAAAGTATCATCTAACTTAGAATTTGCTCTCCAATGGGCGGCAATATTTGAAACTATTGCAGCAAACGTACCGATAGTGATTGCCGCAGTTACAGAGACAAATCCAGAGGCGGGAGTGATAGCTACTAACCCTACAACTGCACCAATGCAAAATCCTAACGCTGATACCTTACGACCACGGGTTACGTCAAATAAAATCCAAGATAAACCAGCGGCAGCGGCTGCAACATGAGTTGTTGCAAATGCCGAAACTGCTAATGGGCCTGCTCCAACCGCTGAACCAGCGTTAAATCCGAACCATCCAAACCATAATAAACCAGTTCCTAAAAGTACATAAGGAATATTTGCAGGAGGTAAAACATTAGCTTCAACGTGAGATTTGCGTCTTTTTAAGTACAATGCACCAGCCAAAGCCGCCCAACCTGCACTCATGTGAACAACAGTTCCACCAGCAAAATCAAGCACACCATATTTGAACAACCAACCTTCTGGGTGCCAAGTCCAGTGAGCCAAAGGAGCATAAACAATTACGCAGAAAAGCACCATGAATAAAACAAAAGCACGGAAATTGATACGTTCAGCCAAAGCTCCTGAAATTAAAGCAGGAGTGATTACTGCAAATTTCATTTGGAAAAAAGCAAACAAGGCAAATGGAATTGTGGGTGCTAATGACCAAGGTTTTCCATCAAAAACACCTTGAAACATAAAATAAGACAAGGGGTTTCCGACCACACCTCCTACCGATTCTCCGAATGCTAAACTGAAACCGAAAACTACCCAAATGATAGTAATAACTCCCATCGCAATGAAGGATTGCAACATCGTCGAGATAACGTTTTTGTGGTTTACCATACCACCGTAAAAATAAGCAAGTCCAGGAGTCATTAAAAGTACAAGTCCTGATGATACAAGCATCCAAGCGGTATCGCCCGAGTTGATGCCTTCTGTTACCGCCGCTCCTGGAGCAGGAACTAATGCGGCTCCAACAGCAATTAAAAGCAAAATGCCAATTGGTAACCAAGATGGTTTTTGTTGTGTCATGTGGTTTTTTGATTTAAGGGTTTTTAAATATGGATTTGTTTACAGAAAA
>JAYVIV010000128.1:0-6336 GCA_043769985.1 Arcicella sp. | reverse complement strand
AAAGCTAAATTATATGAAACAGCAACAACCATATTGCGTCCTTTGTGGGCGTTCTCAAAAAGAAGTTCCTTTGTTGATGGAAGGCATGGATGGGCATATTTGCAGCGATTGTGTGTCGCAAGCCTACCAAGTTGTTCAAACGGAGCTTCATTCTGAGAAACATAAAAATAAAAAAGCACCTAAATTTCAGGTAATTAAGCCGATTGAAATGAAGGCTTACATTGACCAATACGTTATCGGACAGGACGAAGCTAAGCGTCATTTGTGCGTTGCGGTGTATAATCACTATAAAAGATTGATGCAACCTAAATCCAAAGATGATGATATTCAGATTGAAAAATCGAACATTATCATGGTTGGCGAAACAGGAACGGGCAAGACTTATATGGCAAGAACCATCGCCAAGATGTTGCAAGTGCCATTTTGTATTGCCGATGCCACGGTAGTAACGGAGGCAGGTTATGTGGGCGAAGACGTGGAAAGTATCTTAACTCGTTTGCTCCAAGCGGCGGATTATGACGTGGCAAAGGCAGAAATGGGCATTGTTTTTATTGATGAAATTGATAAAATTGCTCGTAAATCTGATAATCCGTCCATCACTCGTGACGTATCTGGCGAAGGGGTTCAACAAGCACTTTTAAAATTATTAGAAGGTTCGGTCGTGAATTGTCCTCCCCAAGGCGGACGTAAACATCCAGACCAAAAAATGATTCCGATAAATACTGAAAATATCCTCTTTATTTGCGGAGGAGCCTTTAATGGAATTCAGCGACATATCTCCAAACGCCTTAATACTCAGCCAATTGGGTTTAGTTCGGATGATAGTTTCTTTGAAGAATTTGATGATAATCACTTGATGCGTTATGTAACTTCGCAAGACCTAAAATCATTCGGTTTAATTCCAGAATTATTAGGTCGTTTGCCCGTGGTGACGTATTTGAATCCCTTAAATAAGGAAACGCTTTTAACGATTTTAACTGACCCTAAAAATGCTATCACCAAGCAATATCACAAACTTTTCAAAATGGAAGGAATTGATTTAGCCTTCGAGAAAGCGGCTTTGGAATATATTGTTGACCAGGCAATGGAATATAAATTAGGAGCAAGAGGTTTGCGTTCAATTTGTGAATCAATCATTACGGATGCTATGTTTGAGTTGCCTTCACAGACAGAAATTAAACATCTTAACATCACGCTTCCGTATGCCCGTGAGAAGTTTGAACGAACTGTTTTTCACAAGATGAAGAAAGCAGCTTAGGTTAGTTATTGGTACATTAGTTACTGGTTATTAGAAAATGCCTGCAAATTTTGGTTTGTGGGCATTTTTATGTCTGAATTTGGATTCGTGGAGTTAATGGATTTTTTGAATTTATGATTTCAACTTCCCGAAAGTAGAAAAAACTTTCGGGAAGTTGCCCAAAAAAAAATTAGGATGAAAATAATTCAGAAAATTTATTTATTAAGATTTAGAGAATAAAATTTCACTCCAAAATCCAAAAAATCCATTAATCTGACGAGTCCAAATTCAGACATTTTTACAATTTCCTCCAATTCCTATCGTTACAAAAACACACATAAATTATCTAAATCCATGCAAAAATCAGCACTCTTTTTATCCATCATTTCATTCATAATCCTTTCTCAATCTTGTTCAAGGCAAAAAGGATATTTTCAGCAAAATACTGCTCAGAATTATCATAAGGCAGAAATTCAGCAAGAAATAAAGCCAATGGAAACTGCCATAGAACCTTTGATTATTGAATCAGAACCTATTTTAACTTCTTCAATTGTTGAAGATATTGCAATCACCAATAAAGTTGCAGAGGAGATAAAGTACAAAGAAAAACTTGTTAAATTAGAAAAAGTTTTATCGGAAAATAAGACTGTTTCTAAGCCTCAGAAACTCAGTTTTGTGCAGAAGATTATTCTTAAAAAAATGCAGAAAAAGGTTGCTAATTCTGCAAAGCCCGTAGGTTTCCAAGATTGGCATCCATTCTTGAAAATTGGAGCTATTTTGTTAGGAATCGGAATCGTCTTAGCAATATTTGGTTTGAGCGTAGTGGCAGGAGTTTCTGCCTTTCTTGGATTGATTTTCACGATTTTGGGACTTTTAAGTTCGGTGTAAGAATCAGCAATGAGCTTCGAGCAATGATTTTTGAGAAAAACCTCATTGCTCAAAGCTATTTAATACCATTCTTAACATTTCAATTGTCCAATCCAAAAAAAATCACCAACTTCGTTAATTAACCCGCAACCTAATCGTATTCACGTAATGTCCGTTTTTGATAAAATAAAATCCATATTTAAAAAATCTCCCGATTCGTCTATTGATGCAACTGAGCTAACCCCAGTTGAGGTTATCAGTAATGAGAATGTTGTTGAATTCGTCAATATTTCCAACGATAATACATCCACACGTACCAACGAACCTGATTGGATGGTTAACGAGGATATTCTCAGAGATGAAGGAGTAATCTTTGGGTTGTCAGGCTCAAATCCAGATGAAAAAGTATCGATTATTCGACATTATTTTGCTCAACAAACTGCTGAAACTGACCGTGTTATTGAGCAAAAGGAGGAGAAAATAGGAGAACTAAATTATTGGGTAAATGAAAAAGAAAGTTTAGTTAAAGAATTAGAAATAAAAATACAAGACCTTAAAAATCAAGAGTTTACCGAACAACATCATTTGCCCCGCACCATCGTAGGCTTACTCTTAGCTTGTGGAATTGCGGTCGGAAATTACTTCTTGATTGAAGAATCCTTACGTGGACAATTTCAACAAAGCGGATTAATTGCGATGGGTGTATTTTGGGCGGGGATGTTCAATTTATTCGGTAGAATTTCTTTTCTGCACGATGATGATAAAACAAGTTCTTGGCGAAGGATTTTGGAAGAAATCGGAATGCCTTTGGCTTCGGCATTCTTTGTCTTTGCCCAAATTTATGCAACACAACCCGCCTTGAAATCGTGGGCATTATTTACCTTCATTTTCTTTCTGTTTATGTTTTCGGGAAAATTATTATTAGGAAACCTTACCGTTTTGAAAGACGATTTAAGCATTTTTCAGAAAAGAAATCAATTACAAAAAGATAAAATAAAGAAGGTGGCTGATTGGGAAAATGAGATTTCAACATATAAAACCGAAATCGAAAAACACCGTCAAGATAAGCAAAATGTATTACCCGAATTAACCAAACTCAGTACCCAAAACTCAAAAATAAAAGCCCAAAGAGATATGCTCATTAAGGTTTTTGAAAGTGAATATCATTTGGCAAGTCAATATCGTAATCGGTTGAGTGGCAGGCAGATGAAGGGGATTTTGGGGGATGGGGAGGCTTAGTCGCTTGCCTCTGGCGAGTGACGAATATTATTAGGCTTCCAGCCGTTTTAAACAACTGTCTTATTTCGATATGCGGCTGGAAGCCGCTTAATACCCGTCACTCGCCAGAGGCAAGCGATTAACCACAATACCATAAAAACCACAACCAACCATGTCAGAATTAAGAAAAGCAAACACTTATCAATCTACTTATTTTGTAACATTAACTGTCGTAGGCTGGATAGACGTTTTTACAAGACAGCTATACGTTGAAGAAATTATCAAAAACTTGAAATTTTGCCAAGTTAATAAAGGCTTAGAAATATTTGAATATGTTGTGATGCCGAGTCATATTCACATGATTTGTAGACGGAAAGAAGGTTTATTGAGTGAATTATTAAGAGAATTTAAAAGTTTTACCGCAAAAGAAATTTTAAAGTTAATTGATAGTAATCCACAAGAAAGTAGAAAAGAATGGTTGATGTATATGTTTAATTTCTTTTCGAAACGATTTATTCAAAACTCGAATTATATGTTTTGGCAAAAGACCAGCCATCCAATTGAAGTGTATTCTAATGAAATTATGAAGCAAAAATCAACGTATATTCGTTTCAATGCAGTTGTTGCTGGTATCGTTACTGAACCAGAATATTATTTGTATAGTAGTGCTTGTAGCCGTTCGCCTTTGATTATGGATGAATATTAGAATTAGGTTGGACGCTGTCGCTTGCCTCTGGCGAGTGACGAATATCAAGCGGCTTCCAGCCGATTTGAATGAGATTAAAAGTAAAATATTTAAAAACGGCTGGAAGCCGTATAATAGTTGTCACTCGCCAGAGGCAAGCGACTAAATCTTACTGACAATGAATAACAACGAAAATAATGACCCCTCCCATACTGAAAACTACGATTTTCAACACGGTTATCATAGCGGATTAGAGTCCGTAGAAAAACATACTTACGAAGGATATTTGTCTTCGCAGGTCAATTTTGAATACCTTTCAAGGCAATTAGTTGAGAAAAAACAAGAACTTTCTGATTTAGAAAAAGTCATAGACCACGTAAAAACTCGTTTCAAAGAGGCTCATGATGGACTGCAAGACCGAATTTTGAAAGTTAATTTAGCGGGGAAAAATAAAGACAGAATCGAAAGTCAAATAACTGAAAATGAAGGCTTTATTCAGCAATTTACTGATAAAAGAATTTCAGTAGGTCATAAATATTCACTCTTTGCAGGAATCATTTATTTGCTGGCAGGGATTTCTTTTGTGGCAGGGGATTTAATTATATCCCACGAAATTGTAGCCTACGCCCTCAACATCCGCAACAACTTTGAAGCATGGGCTTTTGCGGTTGGTTTAGCAATGGTTTCAGTGTTATTGAAACCAGCTTATGAACGTCTAATTGAAAACCCGTATTCCGAAAATCCTTCGCCTCGTTCCAAACGTGTTTATGTGTGGTTTAAGGGCGTAACGGTGGTTTTTGCAGTGGCGACATTGTTCATTTTGGGATGGTTTAGATACGAAGCCTACAAGACTGATAAGATGAAAGAATCTGTTAATAAATCCATTAAACAGCTTCAAAATCAGATAGTTGATCCATTGAATCCATCAGCAGCATTACCGCCCGAAGTTTTGCAACAGATAGAATCGAAGATGAAGGTTTTTGATGCTTTGAACGAAAAATTAGTGAATAGTCCGTGGGCATTGGCATCGTTCGTTTTGTCGGGGATTTTGTTTGCTTTGGCGGGTGCAATTTGTTTGGGAATCGCCTTTCCTGTTTTACAGTGTTATTGGCAAAGATGGCTACAAATTGACCCCAAACTCAAACGTTTACGCAAAGAACAAAAACGATTAACGACTGATTTACAGGCAATTGAAATAGAAATGGCAGAGCAAATTGTTCAGAAAAATATTTTAGAAAATGACTTGAAATTATTACCAAACTTAGCATTATTACAAACTCAGAAAGAAGTCCTTATTGAAGAGATTAAACAAGTTGAGGAGAGAACTCAATTGGCTGAAACTGATGCCAGAATTTATGCTTTCAACGACGGCTTTGGCAAAGGTTCAATGGTGCGAGAAGTAATTAATGAAGATGAAGTAAATCAATTTGTAAGAGATAATTATTTCGATACCAGTACTTTAGCTCACAAAGCAAAAAGTTCTTCGGGGGATAAAGCCATATTTTCAAAACGTCCAAGTCTTCGCCCGCATCAGCAATTGAGGAAGTTGATTTCAGAGGATTTTTCGGAAGAGTAAAATTTGCAATTATGTATGATTTTCATAAAAAGAGCCTTGAAATCTTTGTTCAAGGCTCTTTTTATATTTGCTACAGATCCCCCAACATAGGTCGCATCAAAATCTCTTCCAAGACGGTTGAATCGGGCAAACTGAATGCCGTCCAAACCACTTGGGCAATGTCTTCGGGAGCAATAAATCTTTCGGCTGGCAATTCCACACCTGCCCATGAATTGGTGAGTGTTGCTCCTGGGAGTATGCTCGTAACTCTTACATGATGTGGCTTTAATTCTTCTCGTAACACTTTACTCATGCCCAACATCGCAAATTTCGAGATACAATACGAACCGCCATTGGTGTATGCTGTGATGCTTGCAGTTGAACAAATATTAAAAATGTAACCTTCCTTGCGTTCAATCATCTTGCCAACTAAGGCTCTCGTGAGGTGATAGGCACTGTATAGATTGGTTTCAATCATTGCTTCCAAAGTGCCTTCTTCTTCGTTATGAATTTGACCAGGCAAGAAGAACCCCGTATTATTTACGAGTATATCTACTTGACTTTCAGTTGCTTTTACAAAATCGGCAAACGCCAAAACTTCTGCTTTCTTAGACATATCTGCCTTGAAAAAATGGACGTTTTCTGGAAAATTCTCCTCCTCTGTTCTCGCACAAGTCAGCACAGTGAAGCCCTCATGGGCAAATTTATCAACGATGGCTCTACCAATACCTTTTGTGCCACCCGTTACTACTATCGTTTTGTTCATTATCTTTG
>JAYVIV010000127.1:0-8399 GCA_043769985.1 Arcicella sp. | reverse complement strand
GAAAGTTAAAGGTTTTTATCTTGAACAAATTTCCAATAATTATACTTCATTTACAAAGATAAAACAAAACCATGACCATAGAATTAAGAAGCGACACCTTCACAAAACCAAGTCCAGCCATGTTGGAAGCCATGTTTTCTGCCCAAGTGGGAGACGATGTTTTTGAGGAAGATTACACTGTGAAGTCCCTCGAAGAAAAGACCGCCAAGATGTTTGGCTACGAAGCAGGATTATTCTGCACGTCGGGGACAATGACTAATCAAATTGCCATAAATGTTCACGTCAGTCAAGGCGATGAAGTCATTTGTGATGCTCTTTCTCACGTGTATTTATACGAAGGCGGGGGCATTGCGGCAAATTCATCGGCTTCGGTGAATTTACTACACGGTAATCGTGGGAGATTAACGGCTGAACAAATCTCAGACGCAATCCATGAAGATAACGTTCATTACCCCATTTCAAGATTAGTTTCTTTGGAAAATACCGTCAATAAGGGCGGAGGGTGCTATTATCAATTAGCTGATATTCAGAAGATTAAGACCGTTTGCGAAGACAAAAATATGGCTTTGCATTTGGACGGTGCAAGACTTTTCAATGCCTTAGTAGAAACTCAAGAAAACCCCTTGGAGTACGGAAAAGCCTTTGATTCTATATCAATTTGTCTATCAAAAGGCTTAGGAATACCTGTGGGTTCCGTGCTTTTGGGAACGTCAGAATTTATCAAAAAAGCCCGAAAAGTTCGTAAACGTTGGGGCGGAGGATGGAGACAAGCGGGATATTTAGCCGCCGCAGGGATTTATGCCTTAGAAAATAATATCGAAAGACTCAAAGACGACCATAAAAGGGCAAGAGAAATTGGCAAAGTCATGGAAGGAATTTCAGAAGTTGAAGAGATTTACCCCGTTGATACCAATATCGTAATTTTCAAATTAGACAACAAAATTTCAGTTGCTGATTACGTCAAAAAACTCAGCGATAAAGGCATAAAAGCCTCTCCATTTGGAAAAAACTTAGTTCGTTTTGTGACGCATTTAGATTTTACGGATGAACATTTAGAGGCGTTTCGGAAGGGGATTTTGAGTTAAACGAATATTACCACGTTGATTTTCAACATATAAATGACTACTTTTGATTATTAAATATCAAAATTATGACAGCAATAATAGATAAAGAAACGTTAAGGCATTCACTGAAAGAGTTTGCCGTTAATGAGCCTGATTTTGTAAATAGCTTAATCAAGGAAATTGAAAAGGACATGAAAGAGGAAAAGACAAAAAAATTGAAACAAATTATTAAAGAAGATTTTGAAGAATACGCTGAGGTATTCAAAGCCTTAGCATAATGACATATTTAGACAAAGAGGATATCGTTCTCATCAATAAAGAAACCGTTGAAGTACATGGAGGAAATTATATGCCTCCATGTAACTTCCTCCACGAATCAAACTTGGATTATCTACTTGACGCAGTACAAGCGGAAATGTTTGGACAACCATTATATCCAAATATTACCGACAAAGCATCCGTATATTGTTACAACATAATTTGTAATCATATTTTTACCGATGGAAATAAACGGACAGGTTTAGAGGCAGGAGTTGCTTTTTTGAAGCTAAATCAAATGAGACTTCGCAAAGACCTCAATCTATTCGATTTATATTCTTTTATCATTAAAATAGCCTCTGGTGAATCAAGTTTAGAAGAATGCAGAACTTGGTTTGCGGATAATTCTGTTCCTTTAAAATAAATTTTGTTTAACGCTATTTTCTAATTTGTAAAAAATAGGGTTAAACAAAAACCCTCCTCCTCAATTCCCTAAATCAATATCAGATTTCTTAATTTTACGTTCCTTTTTACGCAATGTTACATTGGCTTTCCCATTTTTCCCTCCCGCCCGATGAATTGCCCCATCAACGCCCCACAGCCTAATAATGAGCTATTGGCGGCATTTACGATGGCATCAACTTTGGTTTTTGTGATGTCGGATGGGATGAGTTTTATTTTTGGGTTAATGGGTATTTTTTGTAAAAAAAGGCTTTGTTACTTTAATTAGTAACCGCTCAACCCGACTATAAATCTGGGTAAGAAGGTTTGTATCATTCAAATTTTACTGATTTTTACCTCAATGTTTAATCCTCCTAAATCTTTTATCAATTGTTGAACTTTCATTTTAAACCCTACTTCACATTTTGGAGAAATATACACTGATTCAATCAGTGTGACAAGGTCACAAGAAATTAGCCTTCCATTTTTGTCAAGATTTTCATTTGGAATAACTGTTAACAATCTCAATTCATTTTCATCTATAAAAAAAAGTCTCTTTTCCATAAATGGTGTCATTGTATTTCCATGAGTTGTTATATGCTTTTCTGGATCAACATAGCTGATTTTCCCTCCATAAATAATTGTTTCGTTAAAATGAAAACTTTCTTTTAATCTTCCATAAGTAGTTTGAATCGCAATGCCATTTTCATAACCAGCGTATAACTTCCACATACCAACAGATTCAATTTCATTAATTTGCCAACAGTTAACTAAAGTAAGTTCATGTAGTTTATTATTCAAACGATTAAGAGCTTCTTCATTTTTGCGAACAATACTATTTTCATCATTTTTTATGGATTCAAGTGTTTCTCCCATTATAAGTCTTGAATTAATAAAATTATCTCTACTTCTTTGATTGTAACGACCTTCAAATAAGTCGCCCTCAATTTTATGAAAACAACTTATTTTAGTAAAAAAAAGGCTTTCTTCTAATAATAACGATTCGAATTTATCAAAAGGCATATACCTCCAAATTATAGTTTCGTCTGGTACTTGTTCAAATTCTCTATGGTTTATAAACATAATTTTATTGTATTTAAATATTTTGTATTACTTGCAATTGTTCAAATTTCTTTACTTAGAAAAGTATGAGGGTTTTATATTGTATACTTACTTAAATCTGGACGCTTACAAGCCTCCAATGGGTTAAAACCTATTGCTAATATATCGTCCATTCCTACAGAATTTTCAGAGAATACTCACAGTTCCTTAGGAACGACCGAATTATTAACAACGGGTTTTAACCCGTTGACTTTCACGACTGTCAAACATTCACATTCCCCTTAACCCCCTCAAAATCAATCTCTTCCAAAATCGCCCCATTCTCAAAAACCGTCCGTAAAACATCTTCCCCGTCCTCATGCAAGGCTTTTGTAAAATATTTACCATCCTGTTTCACCAATTTCAAACGCCCTCTTTTGCTCTTTTTATCATGGTCAGTAATTGGGTCTTTATACACGTCTCGGTCTTCGCCGTTAATGGTGGCACAACTACATTTGAAGGCAAATTTTTGGGTGTCTCGGTGTACTTTTTGTAATAATGCTCCACCCATACCAAAACCCACATTGTCCGCACTCCAACCGTGTTTTTTGAGGTGTTCCAAAATCTCCCCGATGCTCTCATAATTCACGCCATCACCTTGGATTATTCTGATTTTTGGGTTCAAAACTTTATAACCTTTTTCATTAACGGCAAAGCCAATTTTTTTACCCAAAATCTCCGTACATTTCAAGACAACATCCTTCGGTTCACCACTGTCTGGACGGACAACCAATGTACCATTTCTACCCAGAATCTCTTCCTTCAAAACCTCTCCCCAAAGGTGTTCGCAGGCGTTATAAATATCGTAACTATCACTCACCACTGCCACCAATCCTTCGGGATATTGGGTTAGCATATTTCGGTACGCATCCACCTCATTTTCCTTACCCCAACTCGTAATCGTGCTATGTTCAGCGGCTGGAATACTGAACCCAAACATAGGAAACCCCTCCCCAGCCCTCCCCGCTGGAGAGGTAGCAATGTCATAATATTCTTGAATAAAAGTCAATGCCGCCACGGTGTCCGTACCCATAAAATTAACCAAATGAGCCGCCCCTCCTATCCCAGCACTTTCAACACTACTTACGCCCCTAAATCCAAAATCATGGAGTTTAAAATCTATCGTAGTCGGGTCGCCCGTTTCTTCTGAGTATTTAGTAATCAGAACCTTAACCTCTCTACTAATCGTTGCCACAGTACAAGGATACCACAATTGCAACAATAAAGTTTCCAAGAAATTTGTCAACCAAAAACAATTTGGGTCGGTGTTTTCTATGGTTAGCATCACGTTATGCGTAGGGATAACCATCCCCTCTGGCACCGCTTTTATGCGGATGGGAAGGTGTCCGTCGTGGGTGCGTAAGATGTATTCCCAACCTTCTTTATTGAACAATTTATCATTACCAAAATGGGCAGCATAAATCTTAGCAGCACGGTCAATTTTAGCCTGACTGACAACTTTTCCGACTAAATATTCTTTCAATAAATACTGTAAACCAAAGAAAGTTACGCCCTCAAATTCGCCTCCACGACTCTCGAAATAGCTATAAATTTGACTCGTTCCCGCAGGATATTGTTTGTAATGACTGAGTTTATAGCTGTCTGTCAAAAGGATGATGTTCGGTTGCATTTTTTTATGTGTTTAAAGATTGAATGATTGATTGTCTGAATTTGGATTGCGAAACGTCGCACCGTATGTGATTTATGGATTGATAGGATTTTTACAAATAGTATCTTGCAATTTGGCTCAATAAAAATGATTATGGTTGAAAGATTATTTTCCAGAAACCAATAAATCCTCTAATCTGGCGAATCCAAATTCAGAAATTTTTCTTCCAACAATCCCCACAAAACTTGATGCTCCTTCACAAAGTCCCCTTCCTTCAAATCCTTCATTTTAAACCATCTCAATTCCGCAATATCATCTTGGGCGGTGGCATTTCCTAAAACATAATCCGCTGTAAATAAAGTAGTTATAATTTTATCGACTTCATTTCTATATCGCCAATCGTCAATTCTGGCAGTGCCTATGTATTGTAAATTGCCAACTTCAACGCCTGTTTCTTCTTGGGCTTCACGTTGGGCAGCTTTTTCAAAACTATCATCGGTTGGATCAACAAAACCACCAATAAATCTGAATAAAGTTTGATGCGGTTTTCTGCCCAAAAGCACTTCATCACCTTTCATAATGGCTACATCTACCGTTGGGAAAACCTTTGGATATTGGTTGTATGCCGCAAAAATGACTCCTGCCCTAAAATCTGGACTTGCTTTGATGGCTTGGCTAACTTCTTTGCGGATTTCCGTACCTGAAAAATCACCAATACCATCCAATTCAGTCGTTTCAAAATGTCCTCCGTAATATTTAATAAAACTATCCCGTCCGCCATACAAAAGGGGTGTTCCCATTGGACAAACTTCACGGAGTCGTTTATCTAATTCTTTGCTCCAATCATCATCATTGGGCATATCGGGCAGCGCTACAATCGTAACGTTTGCAAACACTTTCAAAATCATTTCCTTGCGTGTAATGAAATCAAGTGGGTTTTTCTTCGTAACCAATACGGGTGAAATACCCAAAAAAATCACCACTCGCTTATGATTATCAAGCACTTTTTGTATTAACTCAATATGTCCAGCGTGCAACTCAGGCACCTGAAACCGTCCGACGATAACACCTATTTCTTTAACTTCCTTTATCATTTTGTGTGTTTTTTAACTGTTTAGAAGATTTTATTTGAGCGGTTTTTGTCTGGGGGACCTTGTCTGAATTTGGATTCGTTGGATTGATTGGATTTTCTATAACGAACCACATTAATCCTATAAATCCCTAAATCCAACGAATCCAAATTCAGACAAAAAAATCAGTAATTGACTACACCAACTCCAAATAAATCCCTTTCTTCATCAAAACCTCATAACGTTCTCTATCAAATTCGTAATAAAAAGCTGCCTTATGAGCTACGTTTTGTTGTTTTTCGGAGAGTTGTTTTAGAATTTGCATGGATAATAATTTTTTCCTAAAATTACGTCTGTCAAGGGTTTGACCTAAAATGGCTTCGTATAGTTGTTGCAATTGAGGAAGTGTAAATTTGGAATTCATCAATTCAAAACCAATGGGTTGATACCTGATTTTTCCTCGAATCCGTTGAATGGCAGTTTCCAAGATTTGTTGATGGTCAAAAGCCAAATCCTGCACTTCGTTGATATCTCGCCACTCAATTTGTAATTCATCATTACCTGCAATTAACTCAAAATCAGCCGTTTTTACCAGTCCCATATACGCTACCGAAATCACCCGCTCACGGGGGTCACGGGAGGGCGTTCCGAAAGTAAAAAGTTGTTCCAGATACACGCCTGAGATGTTAGATTCCTTCATTAAAACCCTTTCAGCACAATTTTCTAAGGATTCATCTTCATTGACAAAAGCCCCTGGCAAAGCCCATTTTTTTGCAAAAGGTTCACTCTTCCTTTGAATCAACATCACTTTAAGATTCTGCCCATCAAACCCAAAAATAATACAGTCCACCGTTACGGCTGGATGAGGATATTGGTATTCAAAAGTTTGCTTTTTCATATCTTTGCGTAATTATGACACAAAGATTAATGATTATTTTTATACCTCCAAATTATTTAGCGTATTTTTTACACAATGATAAATAATTTACAAAAAAACCTGTCAGATTTAAATTGACAGGTTTTTAATGTATCAGAGAATTGCATTCCTTGACTTGCTATTCCACCCACGGGATGCAATCCCGTGATACATCATTTACTGTAAAAGCTTATCTCCACTTTTCGCAAAAATAATTTTTAATCCAGGGTCTTTTGCGGTGCTTACATTTTGAAGCATCAACTCATTATTCCCTCCTGCCAATTTCCAAACCGTCATTTTAGAAATCCCTTTTCCTTGACCGTATTTTTTGTCAAAATAGCCTTTAAATTCACTCATCAAACTATCAACAGCCGCTTGTTTTTCAATAAAAATATCTACCGAAATCGCAGTAATTTTATTATCTAAGTCATTTACATAAAGAACATCCGCAAAATTAAGGTCAGTATCATCGAAATATTCAGTATAACTCTTCCCATTATCAGGCTGACTTTCAGAAAGAGGGGCAGATTCAACAATGGCACTCATTTCATCACCAATACTCAACCCACGAACCATTCCTGCATCCGTTTTAAGAATTGCTTTGAAGTTTGGGCTGTAATTTTCGAGGGTACTATTTACCTGAGAAGTCGAATCGGTGGGAATTGTCGCATCAGATTCTGTGGTTTGTTTTTTGTCTTGACAAGAAATCTGAGCAAATGCAAGAATTAACAGAGCAAAGTAAGCGTAAGTTTTTTTCACGGATTAATGGATTTTGAATCGTTTGCAACCACATAGAAAACAGAGGGAACATTCGAAAAAGAGTTTGAAATCGCATTAATAAAACTTAATTCAAGTTTTCTATGTATTCATTCCATGCCTCCTATGAACCTATGTGGTTGCAAAATTATCAAAAAAATAGCAAAACCTACTCTATTCTATTATTTCTAACAATTTGTATTCTTATTTTTAGTTTTCTACGTAACCTAATGATACCTATGCGGCGGTATCACCCAATCATGTGATACCACCGCATTAAAAATTATTGTAATATTGTCATAAAAACACAAAGTCACTTTGTTTATCAAATGAATCCTTCCGCAATACGAATAATAGTTTATGAAGATAATCCTGATTTAAGAGAAAGTCTATCGGTATTATTACGTGGTTCGATGGGATTTGAATTAATCGGAGCATTTGTCAACTGCGAGAGAATTGCCGAGCAAATGGCCGAACTCCATCCTGATGTTGTTTTAATGGATATTGATATGCCCGTTGTGAATGGATTGAAGGGTTTGAAAACAATCAAACAGGTTGCACCACAAGTGAATGTTCTGATGTTTACGGTCTTTGAGGATAATGAAAATATTTTTGAGGCAATCTGTTCAGGGGCAGTAGGTTATCTTTTAAAAAGAACCCCTCCTGTCAGACTTTTAGAAGCAATAAATGATGCCTATAACGGTGGCGCTCCAATGACTTCGAGTGTTGCACGCAAGGTTTTACAAATGTTGCCACCCCAGCCCAGAGTGGCTGATAATGTTTCTTATAAATTAACGGAACGTGAAACAGAAATTTTAAATTTATTAGTAAAGGGTAACAGTTATAAAATGATTGCCGATAAATGTGGTATAAGTATGGACACCGTGCGATCTCACATTAAGAAAATATACGATAAGTTGCACGTTCATTCGCAGACAGAAGCCGTCGCAAAAGCAATCCATGAGAACATAGTTTAGAAAAATCACCTTATCATGTGATTGTGTAGTCAGAATAAATCTTGCAATTTTGCATCACTTACTAACCATCAGGTAGATAATATTTATGGAACTAAACTAAAAACTATTATGGTAACAGCCTTAACTAATGCAAATTCCTTTGGGGTTTCAAGTTTTAAGAGAGATTTTAATTCTTGTGTTATTAAAGAAAACTTATCTTTAAAAGAT
>JAYVIV010000126.1:0-9656 GCA_043769985.1 Arcicella sp. | reverse complement strand
AAAGCTCATTTCTCATAGCTACATTATAATTTTCCGTAAAGCATCTAATTCCTCCTCCGAAAGTTGTTCTTCTTTTACCAAAAAAGACATTAAACTCGTGGCTGAATTATCAAAATAATTATTCAAAACCTTTTTGAAAGACGTTTTAGCATACTCCCCTTTTGTGATGATTGGGAAATATTCGTGGGTGTTTCCATAAGCTTTGTACCCCAAATAGCCTTTCTTTTCCAAAATCCTCACAACCGATGAAATGGTATTGTAAGGTGGCTTCGGGTCTTCGTCGATATGCTCGATAATATCCTTGACAAAGGCAGTCCCCAATTGCCAAAATATTTGCATGATTCGCTCTTCTGTTCTTGTTAATTCTTCCATGCTTCAAATGTATAACTTATTTTTCAGTTATAAAACTATATTTTAAGTTATTTAACTTATTTTTCAGTTTTAAGTTAAATATGTAACAAAAAAGGCTTCTGAGGTGATTCAGAAGCCTTTTTTAAGATATAAACGAAAATTACTTTGAAAGCGAATAATAATACTTAACGGTATCTTGCGAACTTCCAACTTGTTCCAAATAAGCGGATGCTTCTAAGGATTGTTTTTCCGCATCATTCCAGTTAATTATTTTATAAAACCTTTCTTTATTATCTGAATATCTCATTAATACTGTCATATTTTTAGAACTCATATCCGCATTTCTTGACCTTGAGCGATTATAAGTTTTAACTAATTGACCATCTTTAAACACTTTTTCAAAATCGTCAACATTATCATTTCCAATTTCAATTGTTTCTATATACCCTATTTGATTATCTACTTTTACACTTTTGGGTGAAACAATTTTTGTTAGTTTCCATTTTCCCATTAAATACATACTGACGGGTCCCGATGTGGTAAAGCCGTTATCTTCTTCGCAACTCCATAAAATTGAAAGAAATAGACTGAATGTTATTATTGTCTTTTTCATATTTTTAAGGTCTAATTCCATAAATCATATGCATATTAGAATTATAATTAGTTCCACCTACCGAAAGATTACCCATTCCATACCACGCATTATAATCTCCGTGCCAGCCCCAATTCATGTGATAATATTCATATCCCCATGTATTACAAGAATGTGTATCACAATTATACTCTGAATATTGATTTGATGTAATACCGTCGCAAACCCAAATATGATAGTTAGAAAAACTCCCTATCCAGCCACTTGTACCCCACAAAATGACTGGATGTCCACCAAACAATTCATTTTTAACAACTTGATTATTTATACTTGTAGAACTACCATTTCCTGAATAGCCATAGTTACTAAGAGCACCAGGTATATTTGTGGGCCATGAAAAAGTATTCGTAGTACCCAAAAAACCGTAAGAAGAATTTAATCCTGATGCACTACCAGAATAAGACATTAGACGAGCCAGTTCCCACTGTGAGGCAGTATTAGGATTACAGTCAGATCTACCGTAATTATCAGGCATCCCATCATAAGTAAACCAATTAGGTTTCTGATAATAACGCATTATCTGTGCAAGGGCAACTGGACCACAACCAGCATTATGTTTATTACAAGCATTAGCTCCTGGGCATGAATTAAGATAACCAGTAGAATATCCAGCCTGTCCCCAATTTGTATTTAAAAAAGGCCCATTTGAAGAACTGTAATTTTGACACATAAACTGTCCAACAGTATACCATTCTTGGCAATTTGTATTAGAAACCCTACCCCCTTTCTTAACTGGTAAGTTTAAGTCTCCTTTCAAATACTCTTTCCAAGCCTTTACAATGATTGGGTCAGCCTCTTTACTGTCCTTTTTTACGAGTTTAATTTTGTCTTTCGATTCATCAAACCATTGCTTAACACCATCTGGTATTTCCTTAGTTTCAAAACTACCTTTATCTGCAAATGCTAAAACGGGTACGGTTCTTAAATCAGCCGAAATAATAATAAATCCGCCTTTTGCATAATTTAAAACGTGAAATAAAGGAGTTTTATTTTCATCCACAATGGTTTCCTTTTTATCTACATCAGTGTTTGTAACAATCCTTGCTTTTTTTGAATCGGTACTTTTATTAGAAGTTAAATCATATTTACTGGCAACTTGAACAGCCTCATCTAAACTTACTTCAAAAGGTACTTTTTTGATTTCAAGAACTTGCTCATCGACGGGTTTACATCGAAAGAAGAAAATTACGAAGAAAAATGAAACAAACAGAAATTTTCTTGTAGAAAGAAAATTTGCACTACTTCTCAAAGTAGCAATTAATAGAGTTTTCATGAATTTTAAAGTTTAAACAGTTTAGTTTACTTTTTTAGGGCTTTTCAGCGGATGCCCCTACCATATATTCAAGAAGATTTGATAGCGTATTTGAAAATTTATAAATTAAACGCTTAGTGGAGTAAATGATAGGCTAATTATTAATTTGACAAATGTTATTTTTTTTTTTTCAATATTCCAAACATTATTATAATTATTTTCAGATTTGAATAAAATCATAATATTGGGTTAATACATCACTTATTGAAAGTGATGGTAAAATTGATATTTTTATTGAATTGATTATGAAAAAGTTATCTTTGTTATCTAATCTTTCAAATCAAACAAATCAACAAACCAATGAAAAAAATCTTATTTCTATTACTAACCTCCCTCACAACTTTTGCCCAAAATAATATCATTCCCGCTCCTGTGAGTTACGAAATGTCCACAACGGGCGGAATGAGTATGTTTATGTTAGATTCTCGTACCAGTATTGACGTAACCGACGATAATCCTGATGCTAAAAAAATTGCCGAAAATTTTGTCAGTTCTTTGGGATTCATGGGTGGACAAAAGCCTGTTTTCAAGAAAGTTGAGAAACCAACGGCTCAGGACAAGGCAATGATTTTTACGATAAATAAAACGCCGAATGCTCAATTAGGGAATGAAGGTTATACGCTTGATGTCACGGGAGAATCCATTAAAATGACGGCCAATAAACCCGCAGGACTATTTTATGCCATTCAAACACTTCGTCAAATGATGCCTCCACAGGCTGAAAACAAGGAATTTTCGATGGGAATGTTTCCGATAATGGGTTGTAAAATAACGGATTATCCACGTTTTGGTTGGAGAGGTTTGATGTTGGATGTGAGCCGTCATTTTTTCACGAAAGAAGAAGTCAAAAACTACATTGATTTAATGGCTCGCTATAAATTAAACACCTTTCACTGGCATTTATCAGATGATAATGGTTGGAGAATTGAGATTAAATCATTGCCAAAATTAACAGAAATTGGGGCATTTCGAGTTATCAGAAATGGAGGATTCGGAAATCGTGAAGACACAAAAGAAGGCGAACCCGCTACGTATGGAGGCTTTTACACACAAGAAGACGTAAAAGAAATTGTGGCTTTTGCTAATGAGAGAAACGTAACGATTATCCCTGAAATTGATGTTCCTGGACACAGCATGGCGGTTTTGGCAGCTTACCCAGAATTATCTACTCAGAAAGATTTAAAACGATACGTTAATCCAGGAACAAATTTTATTGATTGGAGTAACAAAAAATTACTCATAGAAAATACCCTTGACCCTTCAAATGAGAAAGTATATGAGTTTTTAGATAAGGTTTTCACGGAAATTGCTCCACTATTTCCAAACAAATATATTCACATGGGTGGCGATGAGTGCTTTCACGATTTTTGGGAAAAAGACCCTAATTGTCAGGCACTTATGAAGAAAAACAATTTGAAAGACACTCATGAATTGCAGAGTTATTTCGTCAAAAGAGTAGAAAAAATTATTAACAAAAAAGGAAAAACTTTGATTGGTTGGGATGAAATTTTGGAGGGTGGACTTGCCCCGAATGCAACCGTAATGTCGTGGAGAGGCATGAAAGGAGGGATTGAAGCGGCAAAACAAAAACACGATGTGGTGATGTCGCCAACCACTTTTGCTTATTTGGATTATATGCAGGGCGACCCATCAATTGAAAAGCCCATTTATTCAAGTTTATCTTTGAAAAAAGCCTATTCATTTGAGCCAGTTCCCGATAGTACGGATGCGAAATACATCTTGGGTGGACAAGGAAATCTTTGGACAGAACAAATTCAAAATTACCGCCATGCCTTGTACATGACTTATCCACGGGCATTTGCGATTGCAGAAACAACCTGGAGTCCGAAAGAGAAGAAAGATTGGGATGGATTTGTGGCGAGAACTGAAAGTCATTTTCAGCGTTTTGACCTTGCCAATTTAAAAATTTCAAAAGCGGTTTATGATGCCATCATTACGACAAGAAAAGATGGTGAAAAGTTGATTTGCGAAATGGGTAATGATTTGAAAGGTGTGGATATTTTTTATACAACTGATGATTCTTTTCCTGATAAATTTTCGCCAAAATATACTGCTCCGATTGAAGTGCCAACGGGTCCAGTTACTTTGAAAGTGGCAACCTTTAGAAATGGGCAACCATTGGGCAGAATGCTGAGTATTCCAAGAGTTGATTTGGAGAAACGAGCTAAGAAATAACAATTTGAATCTTGATTAAATTATTCCTAACGTTGTGAAGGTTCAAAAACTTCACAACGTTCATTTGCTGACGTAAAAAACGATTTGAAATAAATCATCAATGCTTAAAAATAAAAAAATTCTCCTCGGAATTTCAGGAAGTATAGCCGCTTATAAAATTGCATTTTTGACCCGCCTTTTAATTAAAGAAGGGGCAGAAGTGCAAATTGTGATGACCCAAGCGGCAAAGGAATTTATTACTCCTTTGACCTTAGCAACGCTCTCTAAAAAACCTGTACTTTCTGAATTTGTTAAGGATCAAACAGGTACATGGAACAATCATGTGGATTTGGGATTGTGGGCGGATGTTATTTTGATTGCCCCCGCAACGGCTCATACACTCGCAAAATGTGCGAATGGAATTTGCGATGATTTATTGACCGCTGTCTATCTTTCAGCAAAATGTCCTGTAATGTTTGCACCTGCCATGGACTTGGATATGTATCAACATCCGAGTACGATTGAGAATTTAAGAAAACTGCAATCTTATGGTAATCAAGTAATTAAGTCAAATTTCGGAGAATTAGCGAGTGGTTTGGTAGGCGAAGGAAGAATGGCTGAACCCGAAGATTTAGTCGAAATTCTAACAAAATATTTTTCTGAAAACATAATTTTGCAAGGCAAAAAAGTTTTAATTACCGCTGGACCAACTCAAGAACCAATTGACCCTGTTCGTTTTATCAGTAACCACTCTACGGGAAAAATGGGTTATGCCATTGCCAATAAATTTGCCAAAGCGGGGGCGGAAGTTACGTTGGTTAGTGGGCAAGTAGCTTTGAAATCACCAGATATGAGCATTAATTTAGTAAAGGTCAGCTCAGCAAAGGAGATGTTTGAGACAACGAAATTATATTTTGCAGAAGCGGATATAATTATTTTGTCGGCAGCAGTGGCAGATTATACACCCGCTGTGGTTGCTGATAAGAAAATAAAGAAGAAGGAAGATACGTTTAATATTGAACTGACCAAAACCATTGATATTGCCAAAACATTTGGACAATCAAAACGCTTAAACCAGTTGATGGTAGGTTTTGCTTTGGAAACGGATAACGAAGTAGAAAATGCTATTGGTAAGATAAAATCAAAGAATTTGGATATGATTGTGTTGAATTCTTTGCGAAATTCGGGGGCAGGTTTTGGGCACGATACCAACAAAATTAGCATTATCAAAAGAAATGGCACAATGATTGACTTTGATTTAAAATCTAAGCAAGATGTGGCAATGGATATTATGTCAGTTATCAGTGAGCAGTTATCAGTAGGCAGTTACCAGTAAACAGTTATTAGTGAGCAGTTATTGGCAAATAATTACGGAAGTATATACTTATTAATGCAAAGCCTCACCCCCGACCCCTCTCCCGAGGAGAGGGGAGAAAAAAGCGGACGAATGCTCCCCTTTCTTCGAGAGAGGGGTCGGGAGTGAGGCTTTTAGAGACTTGCATTGATAAGTATATTGTTCCGAATAATTATGATAAGCAAGTATAAAATTTCATTTTGAGATATACTTTTCAGTCTAAATTTTACAGAAACATTTATTTATTTATTTATGAAAAATTATCACATTTTTAAACATAAAATATTCCTACTATTCACTGTTTACTGTTTACTGATAACTGGCAACTGTATCATTGCCCAAGAATTGAACTGTAAAGTGACCATTTCAACTGACCAATTGCAAGTAAATGAGCAACGTGGAGCAACAACAATTTATGCTGAGATTCAGAATGTTGTTCAAGAATTTTTGAATAATCGCCGTTGGACAAATGATAATTTTTCGACCGAAGAAAAGATAAATTGTTCCTTATCCATCATTATGACAAAGGCAACGGCAGGAGGTGATTATGAAGCAAACGCTAACTTCCAAGTCAGACGACCTATTTATGGTACTGGATATGAAACGGTGTTACTGAATTACGTTGATAAAAGTTTTAATTTTAAGTACGTTGCTGGGACTCCACTGACGTACAATGATAATAATTTCAATGATAATTTGACCCAAATACTGGCTTTTTATGCCTACGTTGCCTTAACTTTTGATTACGATTCTTTCGGTAAAATGGGCGGAACAAATTACGCTCAGAAAGCCTTGAACGTTGTCAATTTAGCACAATCGGCAGGTGGTGCTTGGACGGCTTCGAGCGATATTCGTAATCGTTATTGGGTTTCTGAAAATCTTTTAAATCAGCAATTACAGCCTTTGCGAGAAGGTTTTTATAATTATCATCGGGTAGTAATGGATAATTATGCCACCAATCCAGCGGGTGGACGCAAGCAAATTACGGACTATTTGAACCAGATTAAACAAGTCAGCCAAACTCGTCCCGGACAAGTTTGGTATCGTTTATTTTTTGAAGCAAAATTTCTGGAATTAATCAATATTTATGGCGACGCTCCTTTGGAAGAACGAAAGAAAATTATTCCTCTCCTGTCTTCATTAGACCCAAATAATTCCGAAGCGTATCGGAAACTTGGAAAGTGATTTATTAGAACACGGATTTAACGGATTGGACACGGATTTAAATGGATTATTCTATTTTTTAAATCCATTAAGTTCACAGTTAAAGTCTTTTCCGTAAAAATCAAAATAAATTTAATCCGTGTCCAATCCCTTAAATCCGTGTTCCATCATCTCTCAAATCCAAAATGCAAACCAACTATTATTTCCTCCGTCAATTATCGAAACGCCTTGAAACTGAGTTAGTTGGAATGGTGATGGCTGAGTGTTTTTCGCAGGAAAAAGATGAACTTTTAATTGGATTTTGCACCGATGGCAAGCAGTGGCGACACAAGCGAGATTTTTACGTTAAAGCCGTTCTTCATCCCGATTTCGCTTGTTTAAATTTCCCCGAAGATTTCAAAAGAGCAGGTCGAAATTCCGTTGATTTATTCAAGGAACTTATTGATTTAAAGGTCGTTAGCGTTCGACAGTTTCTGAATGAACGTGCTTTTGGAATTTATTTTGATAATGATTTTGTCTTACTTTTCAAGATGTACGGCAATCGTTCAAATGTTATTCTTTTACATGAAAATAAGGTTATTGATCTGCTCCACAATAAATTAATTGGTGATAATAACATAGACCTTGATGCCCTCGACCGTGAGATTGACCAGAGCAAAGAAGGCTTTTTAGCCAATGGAGTCAAAGCAACTTTCCCCACTTTTGGCAAAGAAATTTCACAATACTTAAAGACCATTTCGGTTCCCACTTGGGACGATATTCAAGCCCTCCTGACTCAATTAAATAATCCAGTTTACTATTTAAAAACGATTGATTTTCAACCTGTTTTATCCTTGATCAAAGAAGGCGGAGAGATTCAAAAAACGTTTAACGACCCCATTGAAGCCAGCAACAATTTTTATTACGCCTTCACCCGAATTAATGTTTTTGATAAAGAAAAAACCATTTTAATTAAGGCTTTATTGAAGCAAAAAACTCGTTGTCAAATTTATATTGACAAGAATTATCAACAACTTTCAAGCAATGAAACTGGCGTGAAACACGATGAAATTGCCAATATTATCATGGCAAATCTTCATGCCATTCCTGAACGAACGGAGGTGATTGAACTGTATGATTTTTATCGAGATAAACCACTAAAAGTCAGGCTAAAACCAGATTATTCTCCCCAAAAGAATGCAGAAAATTATTATCGAAAATCGAAAAATGAAAAGATAGAAATCCAGAAATTGATGGAAAATATTGAGGCAAAAGAACAAGATTTAGCCGAGATTGGCCAACAGATTCAGACGATTGAGAACATTGAAACGCTCAAAGAATTTAGGAAATTTCAAAAAGTAAATCAATTAGAAACTTCTCAGAAAAACGTGGAGACGGTTCAAGATTTATTCAAATATTTTAAGTTTGAAGGCTACGAAATTTTGGTTGGCAGAAATGCTAAAAATAATGATTTACTCACCCAACGATACGCCCGAAAAGACGATTTATGGCTTCACGCCCGTGATGTGGCAGGTTCGCACGTGGTGATACGGAGACAGGCGGGTAAAAATTTCCCAATAACTGTCATTGAGCGTGCGGCAGGATTGGCAGCTTATTTCTCTAAACGCAAAAGTGATACGCTTTGTCCAGTGATTGTTACCCCCAAAAAATTTGTCAGAAAAACCCGTGATTTGGGCGATGGACAGGTGATTGTCGAGAAAGAAGAAGTGATTATGATTGAGCCGATGTTGTAAATTTTAAAGAAATTACAATTTCTCAAACTCAATCTTATCACTCAACAACTTTTGCTCCTCCCTTGCTGGCAATTGGAAATCAATATTCCACCCCATTGAACTTGCCATTTGGCTTAACATTACGACCGCTTGTTTCTTAGCAATTTTTGGCAATTCACTGGCTATTGCCTTAGTCTGCATGGTTTGTTTGGCATCAGCTAACAAAGCAGTATATTCTTCATTTTTGAACTTATTGAAAAGTCCTTGGTCAATGTCGTAAAATTTATAATCAGAATCGGTACTTAAGATTTCTGGTTCTGGAAATTCTTCGATAATCATAGTGCGAGAGCCTTCTTGCCAACGAATTTTCACTTTCGCAAAATCAAACCCTACTAAAACTTTCGCTTTTGCCACAATCAAAGCCTTTTTATTCATGGTAGTTAAACCAAATAAAACCTCTTTTTCAGAACTATGGTCGTATATTTCAGAAAAATGTCCTTCGGCTAAAACTACCTTAAAGACTTTTTCAATTCTTTCCAATAAAACAGTGGATTCATTTTTGATAATGGTGCCTTGCTTGTTAGTGAATTGACTATAAACTGAAAATATACCGAAACCTGCGGCTATTCCAATGAAACAAAAAATAATATTGATTATTGTAAACATGATTATGATATTTAACGGTCTAATTTTAAGGTATTTAAAATATTATTTTGCATAAGCTGAATAAACACTACTATTTTTTGAAAATTAAGGAGTAATCCAAATAAAATTTCTCATTTATGACATATACCCATTTTTGAAATATACATTTTATTAGAAATAATTGTAAAAAAATGGTAATTTTAGGGTCGAAATTAATCAATTTTTTCTTACTGTTATTCCAAATAACCAATTAAAACATAACAACCCATGCAACAACAAGGATTACAAACT
>JAYVIV010000125.1:0-23936 GCA_043769985.1 Arcicella sp. | reverse complement strand
GCAACTGCGATTGTTTTTGACATGACATTAATTTCTCGGAATGATAAAGATTTTACACAAATTCCAGAATTAAAGTATGTCAATCCTTTTACGGTTTAGATTACGGGGCCGTACTCACCCCAGCACTCTCAAAACTCGCCATTTCATTCAAAAAATTAACGGCAGCTTCTATAATTGGATATGCCAAAGCACAGCCCGTTCCTTCTCCTAAGCGAAGATTTAACTTCAAAATAGCTTCCACATTCAAATATTCCAACATTCGTTTATGTCCACTTTCATCGGATTGGTGACAAAAGATTACGTAATCCAAAACGTTGGGTTCAAGCGCATGAGCCACCAAGAAAGCGGAGGTCGAAATAAAACCATCCACCAAAATAATCATCTGATTATGAGCAGCTTGCAAGAATGATCCAACCATTTGAGCAATCTCAAAACCGCCTAAATTTGCTAAGGTTTGAAGCGTTGATTCTTCTTCTTGATGTTTATTTAATACGTTTGCTAAAATAGAAATTTTATGTTTCATCCCTTCATCATCTAAGCCTGTTCCTCTGCCTACACACTCCACGAGCGGGATGTTACAAATCTTGGACATCAATAAACTTGCCGACGAAGTATTGCCAATCCCCATTTCTCCAAAACCGATTACATTACAACCTTTCTTGAAAATATCTTGCACAACTTTTGCTCCTAATTGAATACATTTTTCAACCTCTAATAAAGTCATGGCGGATTCATGTAACGAACTTTTTGTGCCGTGACCCACTTTTTGATGGATAATGGGAAGGGTAGGAGGGAAGTCGCCCTTCACACCTGCATCAACCACTTGAAGATTAAAACTATTTTGTTTTGCGAATACATTGATGGCAGCCCCACCGGCAACAAAATTCAAAACCATTTGAAAAGTCACTTCGGGCGGATATTTACTAACACCCTCACGAGCAAGTCCGTGATCGGCAGCAAAAACGACTAAATGTGGGTTCAGAAGAGCAGGAGAGAAGTTTTGTTGAATGAGGGCAATTTGTAAAGCCAATTTTTCTAATATTCCTAAAGCACCTGTGGGTTTGGTTTTGAAGTCAATTTTACGTTGAATTTCAGCAGATATTTCAGTAAGGACTTTTTTAATTTGGAAGTTTTGCATTAAGAATTGGGATAAGACGAAACCATAAAAGTTTGGTTGAAGCCAAATAGTTTATAATCTCCTAAAAATAAAAACACACGAAATTACGAGAATTTCGTGTGTTTTAAGTTTCAATTTTGAAAAAAGAGGAATTCACACAATGTGTTATAAAAAAGTCAATATTTCAATTTAACTGAATTTCGACTTCATGCTCAAAAGCAATGAAGTTAACTAAACTGTCGGATTTATCATAAACGGGCAATATATCAACTTTACAAAGATATATTTCACCGTTTTTGCGATAATTAACAATTTTACCAGAGTATTTTTCTGCAACAGTTATTTTATTTCTAATGGCTTTCTTGGATTCCAGTGCCGTTTCTGAACCTTGCAAAAATTTAGGAAATTGACCAATCGCTTCACTTGGAGCATATCCTGTCATTCGAGTAAATCCTTTACTTACCCATTCAATTATTTCTTTCTCACAGGTAACTACAATTGTATTATTACGGTCTTGAAGAAAGCGCTTTATTTTATTCAAATCAAAACTCCAATTTCTTGAATGAGCAAAATCCTCTAAAATGGCATATTCAGATTTATCATTTCTCGAAATTTCAATAAACTCATAAGCTGCCGATAGCGGAGTAACAGGATTAAACTCAGTGAAAGTATCACAGCTGGTATGTGGAGAAAGATTTATCATTTTTGTTGTCTAATAATAGTTTGCTTATTAAAGGGTATAAATCTTTGTGAGCGAATTTTGTTTAAAAAAAAATAAACTTCTTGAGTTTCTTAGTATCAAAATAGAATTACTAAAATATTTTCCATCATTATTTGGTGTTTTCTTATCACATGATAAGGTGATAAGCTATTCTTAAATTTTTTCAAGTACTTGATTATTAGTTAGTTAAATAATTAATATTATCCTTTGATAATTCCTTTGTGTGTGATGCTATATGAAATGTGTATTTAACGCATTAATTTTATGTCATAATTAAAACTAAAACACTAAATAAATTTCAAAAGAAAATTTTACTTAAATCAATTAGTAATCTTTCAAACCCAAAACAAATAAAAATGGAGACGACTCAAAGTAACAACAACAATGGAAATGGCATACTGAAAGCAGCCTTGGCTGTAACCATGTTATTCATCGGTTTTTTAGGATATTTATTATATGATTCTAAGAAAACAAATACTAATCAAGAGCAGGTAATCAACCAAAAAGTTGAGCAATTGGCAACAACAAAATCACGTTTGGATTCAGTTGCAGTTCAGTTAGATGCAAAAATTGCTGAAATCACTGCATTAGGCGGCAGAGTAGATGAATTAGTAGCAGCTCGTACGCAGTTAGAGAAAGATAAGAAATCATTAAAGAATTCAAAGTTTTTCAGCATGAAACAATACGATGCAAAAATTGCTGATTATGTGGCTTTATTGACTGAGAAAGACAATGTTATTGCTCAATTGAAAACTGAAAACGAAAACTTGACAGCTCAAACTGTAACTTTATCAAAAGAAAAAGAAGTATTAGTTCAAGAGAAACAAACTTTTGTTGACGAGAACACTGGCTTGAAAACAGAGAAAGAGAAGTTGAATCAAACCGTTGCAGATTATACAACGAAGAACGAAGAATTGACTAAGAAAGTGAAAACAGGTGCTCAGTTGAAGGCAATGAATCTTCAAGTATCTGCTGTGAAATCAAATGGAAAAGTTCAAGACGGTGGAAAATACCGTGCGAGGAAGGTTGATAAATTAAAATTATCTTTCACTTTGCCTTCAAATGCAATTACTGAGCAAGATAATAAGGATATTATGGTTCGTATTATGGATGCCAACGGTGCTGTAATTACGGATTCTGCCACAGGTTCAAGCGTGTTTGATTTTGGTGGAAAAGAGATGGCGTACACAACCAAAGGAAGTGTAGCTTTCACAAACAACGACCAAAACGTAGAAATGCTTTACTCACGTGGAACTCCTTACCAAGTTGGAAACTATACCGTTGAATTATACTCGGAAGGTTTCAAAATCGGAACAGGTGCTTTTACAATCAAATAGTAAATTAAGAAAATATTAATCCTTGCTATTATTTATGGCAAAACCGTCTCAGGCATTTTCTTGGGGCGGTTTTGTATTTTATAGCCTTTCGTCACATATTTTACCCTTTTGGTAACATTTATTAGGAGGTTGAAACGAATTATTCTTAAATTCAATCATCAATCTAAATTGCCACCAAGACACTAAGGCTCTAAGTTTTTACTTTTGAATACTTTTAAATTTTACTTCTTTAAAAACTTGGTGTCTTCGTGTCTTGGTGGCAAGTATCAATCTAAACATCAAACTCCTCAACCAACATTATGCAATTAACCATTACTAATCTTAACAAAACCTACTCCAACGGCGTACAGGCTTTGAAAGATGTTAGTCTGACCATCAATCAAGGAATGTTTGGGCTTTTGGGTCCCAACGGTGCGGGCAAATCTTCCCTCATGCGTACCATCGCAACGCTCCAAGAAGCTGATTCTGGTAGCATTTCTCTGGGGGATATTAACGTTCTGACTCAAAAAGAAGATGTCCGTAAAACGCTTGGCTATTTACCACAAGAATTTGGCGTTTACCCAAAAATTGATGCTATTACCTTACTGAATCACTTGGCAGTTTTGAAAGGAATTACCAATGCCTCCGAACGCAAAAATTTAGTAGAATCACTTTTACAGAAAACCAATCTCTGGGAATCTCGCAAGAAGAATTTAGGCGGATTTTCAGGTGGTATGAAACAACGTTTTGGCATTGCCCAAGCTCTTTTGGCAAACCCAAAACTCATCATCGTGGACGAACCAACCGCTGGACTCGACCCTGCGGAAAGAAATCGTTTTTTGAATTTACTTTCTGAATTAGGCGAAAATACCGTTGTGATTCTCTCAACCCACATCGTGGAGGACGTGAAGGAATTATGTTCGGACATGGCAATTATCAACAAAGGACAGGTTCTCTACAAGGGAAATCCTTTTGAGGCGATTGAAACCATCCAAGGAAAAATTTGGCGAAAACGGATTAAAAAAGAGGAGTTAGTGGATTATAAAACAAGTCACAACGTCATTTCTGACCGACTGATTGCAGGTTCGCCCGTGATTCATGTTCTCTCAGAAAACAACCCAGATGGCACTTTTGAACCAGTTTTTGCTGATTTAGAAGATGTGTATTTCGGAAAAATATTCTCTAACTAAAATGGCACACGGATGACACGGATGCCTGCGGCAACACGGATTTTTTAAAAAGGGATTAAAAAAGTGTTGGATTGTAAATCTTATCCATCTTAATTCAAAATCTGCGAGTTTTTAAAAAGATGTTCTTCTCAAATTTGTATAAATAAATCGAAGAAAAAAAAATCCGTGAAAATCCGTGCTGCGTAGCATCCGTGTCATCCGTGTGCCATAAACCCTCATAATCATGCTTTTAGAAATTATAAAATTTGAGTGGGCGTACCGCAAAGGACGACCTGCTACTTGGATATATTTTGCCATCATATTTATCCTACCAATCATTTTGGTATCAACTGATGCTATCAAAATCATGGGAAGTGGTGAACAAAGCAAAGAAAATTCGCCACACGGTATTGCTCTTATGGAGATTGCCTTTACCTATTTATTCGTCATGATAACCTCGGCGGTGATGGGCGTTGCCGTGCTTCGTGACTTTGAATTCAACACCGAAGCCTTGATGTTCAGTACCCCAATCAAGAAATTTGACTACCTTTTTGGACGTTTCTTTGGTTCGTTTTTGGTATTAATTCTCATCTTTTCGGCCATGATTTTGAGCTTTTCGATGGGTGAATTTTTGCCAAGTCGGGACGCTACTAAACTATTACCTTTCAGCCTTTGGCATTATATTCAACCATTTTTGATTCTGGTTTTACCGAACCTGTTTTTCACGGGAGCATTCTTTTTTGCGGGCGGTGCTTTAACCCGAAAATCGGTCATTATTTATACCCAAGGGATTATTTTGTTTGTATTTTACATGATTTCACAAAACCTAATGGGTGATATGGATAACCGTGAATTAGGTGCTTTACTTGACCCTTTCGGAATTAGAACTTTTGGGTACGTAACTCGCTATTGGACACCCGCCCAAAAGAATATGATGACCGTGCCGCTGGAAGGAATTTTGCTCTATAATCGCTTGATTTGGATGGGCGTTGGGGTTTTAGCTTTGGCAGTAACCTATTTCGGTTTTAGCTTCAATGTTGTCCGTTCTGGGTTATTCAAAAAGAAGGCAATTGCGGAGGATAAACAGCCGAAAATTAAGCCCGAATTAGTGAAAATTCCTCTGGTAACACAACATTTGAATGCTTGGACGGTGGTGCAACAAACGCTCAAAAATGCTTGGTTTTATGCAAAAATGTCAATTGTTGAACTACCATTTCTCACGATTGTCATTGCTGGCGTTTGTCTGTTGATAAATTCTTTAATTAACTCAGGGGAAACTTACGGGGTAAAATCTATTCCAAATACCGCTAATGTTTTGGATAGTTTAGGAATTTTCTCGGTCTTCATGTATGTCCTCGCCCTTACGTATGCGGCTGAACTAATTTGGAAGGAAAGATTGGTAAAATTCAACCTTATTAACGATGCTATGCCTGTGCCTGATTTCGTGGGAATTTTCAGTAAATTCCTTGCCATGATTATTATTTACTGTGGCATTTTTGCGGTTTTAATTCTCGTAGGTATTTCCTCACAGGCAATAAATGGCTATTTCGACTTTCAATTACCCATTTATTTTCAACATTTTTATGTGGAGCAACTGGTTAAATTATCATTTTATACCATTTTATTCTTCTTTATTCAAGTGATGGTTAATGATAAATTTGTGGGAATTGGCGCTTCCATTTTGTTTCTCGTTTTGCTGGGTTTTATGTCATATTTGGGGATAGAACACACGATGTTATCTTTTGCCAGTGGCGATTTGGGTACTTTTTCTGACATGAATCTCTACGGTCATTTCGTAAAATCATTTTCGTGGTTGAGTATCTATTGGTTAGGTTTTACGATGATAATTTTTGCCGTTGCTACTACGCTTTCAGTCCGTGGAACGGAAGAATTGTTAAAAACTCGCTGGTTTATGAGCCGCCACCGTTTTACGAAACCAATTGCTACGTTTTCTATTTTAGCTTTAATAACGTTTTCATTGTCAGGTTGTTACGTTTATTACAATACCAATATTTTAGAGAAATACGAGAACTCAAAAAGTCGTGAAAAAGGGCAAGTCTTGTACGAAAAGACGTTGAAAGCCAAATACGAATTCATGAATCAGCCCAAGATTGTAGAGTCGGATATTAAGGTGGAATTATATCCTTCAAAACGTTCCATGTCGGCGAGTGGATTTTATTACTTGAAAAATAAATCAACGCAGACGATTAAGGACGTTTACATTATGTTCAATAAACCAGTGGATGTCAAGGAACTAACGTTTTCGGGAGGGGCAAAAATCAAGCAACAATGGAAAGAATGGGGTGTAACAATTTATACGCTCATAAAACCACTCGCTCCGCAAGATTCCGTAAAATTGTCATTCAAAGTGGCGGTAGATTCTAAAAGTTTCCTTTCGGGTGTGGCGGGAAGGTCATTGGTTTATAACGGAACATTTTTCAATAATTCAGACTATTTTCCTTCGATTGGCTATGAAGAAGGAGGCGAACTATCGGGTGAAGATGAGCGTAAAAAGCAAGGATTGAAACCCAAAGAACGTATGATGGAGCAATCCGATAAACGAGGACTTTCGCAGAACCTTTTTGGGGATGATGCTGATTGGATTCGTTTCCAAATGACCATCGGAACTGAACCCGACCAAACCGCCATTGCTCCAGGATATTTACAAAAAACCTATCAAGAAGGTAATAGAAAGTATTTTTCGTATAAAATGGATAGACCGATGGTTAATTTTTATTCCGTGGTTTCGGCACGTTATGAGGTTATGCGGGATAAATGGAAGGACGTAAACTTAGAAATTTATTATAACAAAGGACACGACAAAAACCTCAACAGAATGATGGACGGCTTGAAGAAATCTTTGGAATATTATTCAAAAAGTTTCTCGCCGTTTCAGTTCCGTCAGATGCGAATTATGGAGTTTCCGAAGTATGCTTCATTTGCCCAATCTTTTGCCAATACCGTTCCGTTTTCAGAAGGAATTGGTTTTGTGTTGGACGTAAAAGAGAAAGACCCGAACATTCCTTTCTACGTAACTGCCCACGAAATGGGACATCAATGGTGGGGACATCAGGTGACGGAAGCCCATGTAAAAGGCAGTTCGATGTTGTCGGAATCAATGTCGGAATATTCGGCTTTGATGGTGATGAAACACAACACAAAACCCGAAGTAATGCAGAAATTTATGGAGATAAATTTAGACGGATATTTGTATGGAAGAAGCTCCGAAACCAAAAAAGAAATGCCATTATCGCAGGTGGAAGGGCAGCAATATATTCACTACAACAAAGGCTCATTATGTATGTATGCTTTGCAGGATTACATAGGCGAAGAACGCATCAATTCGGCGTTGAGTCAATACATCAAAGATTGGCAATATCCAGGTCCAGATCATCCAAAAAGGCGTTATCCAACTTCCACAGACTTAATCGGCTACCTCAGAACTGCCACGCCCGACAGTTTGAAATACTTGATTAAGGATATGTTTGAGACGATTACGATATACGAAAACAAGGTAGAAAAAGCGGAATATGTAGCCAATAAAGACAAGACTTTTGAGGTGACTTTAACCCTAAATTCAGAGAAATTTAGAGCAGATAGTTCAGGAAATCAAGCCCCAATAAAGCTCAATGAATGGATTGATGTGGGCGTTTACGGAAAGGATGCGAAAGGAGAAGATAAATTGTTATATCTGAAAAAGCATTATTTCACGAAAAAAGATAATATCCTAAAAATCAAGGTAAAAGAAGAACCAACCAAAGCAGGAATTGACCCAATTAATATTCTAATAGACCGTCATTCGAGTGATAATGTGAAGGTTTTGAGTAAGAAGGAGGCGGTTTAGGCTAACAAACTTCCCGAAAGTTATTTCTACTTTCGGGAAGTTAAAATAAAAATCTCAATTTTTAAAAACCATCAAAAAATAGTAGATTTGGCTTATTATTAATTTGAAATCATGTATATCAATAAAATAGAAATACAAAATATTCGCTCCATTAGCCATTTAGAAATGACCTTTGATAATAATCATGCAGGTTGGCACGTGTTGATTGGGGATAATGGGACGGGGAAAAGCACGGTTATTAAATCTATTGCTTTGTGCTTAATTGGTGCGGATGAAGCAAAAGGACTTAGATTAGACTGGAATCGCTTTCTACGAGAAGAAGAATTTATATTCGAGGGAATTGATCATGAAGGAGAAGAATATCATCAATCTTTTAAGGGTAATATAAATGGAATATCAACTCTTTCATTGGTTGATATTCAAAATATGGGATACGATATTGGAATACAGATTGGTACTGAACCATTAGACCAAAACAAAAAGGTTACACATTCCAGCAAAACTGGTTTTACAATCAATACTAAAAATCTCACCCCCAATATCTACGATTTAAAAAAGATTCTTGACATAAAAATGTTTTCGGTTGCTTACGGACCTATGAGACGTTTTTCGGGAGGTGATGATTTTACAGAACTTCAACAGAGTAATCCTAAATTATTTGCTCATTTATCTGCTTTTGAAGAAAGTTTTGTATTATCCGAACCCATCCAATGGCTTAAAAATCTGCAATTCCAAAAATTAGAAAATGATGAAGAAGGTAAAGGGATTGATGATATTTTAACTTTTTTCAATAAGACAAATCTACTTCCAAATAACACAAAAATTGAGTCTGTAAGCTCTAAGGGAGTATTTTTCAAGGATGGCAACGGTTCAATTATCTCCATTAATGATTTAAGTGATGGGTATCGTTCGGTGTTGAGCATGACTTTTGAGATTATTCGGCAGATGATTTTGCAGTACGGTTCAGACCTTGTTTTTGAAAGTATTCGTAAGGGAGATATGCGTATTATGCTCCCAGGCGTAGTGCTAATTGATGAAATTGATGCACATCTTCATCCCACTTGGCAAACAAAAATCGGCGAATGGTTTTTGAAATATTTCCCTAAAATTCAATTTATCGTTACCACGCATAGCCCTTTGGTTTGTCGTGCGGCAGAACATGGAACAATTTGGAAACTATCATCTTCCGCTCATGGAAATATAATTAATCAAATTACGGGTACAGACAAAGACCGCTTGATTTTTGGTAATGTTTTAGATGCTTTTGAAACGGATGCTTTTGGCGAAGATGTGAGTCGTTCAGATGTGAGTCAAAAGAAATTAGAGCAATTAGCTCAGTTAAATATGCTTCAAACTTTGGGTAAATTAGATAAATCAAAAGAACAAGAATTACAAGACCTTAAAAAAATATTCAGCACCGATGATACGTTTAAAATCTGATCTAATCACCCTCGAAGACGACATCAAGAAGGTTTTAGAGAAGAAACAAAAGACCATCAACGATTTATCTACCTTCACAGAAAAATCTACAAAAGCGGGTAAAGCGTGGGATTCAAAAGGTGCTCCCGATGTTTTCAAAAAAATAAAAACTCAGTTAATTTCACTTTGCGTAAGTGTGGAAATTTGCAATTATTGTGAAAGCAATGAAGCAAATGACATAGAACATATTTTCCCCAAAAAACTCTTCCCTCATCGTACTTTCCTCTGGAAAAATTACCTATTAGCTTGTCAAAGATGTAACTCTACGTACAAGCAAGACATATTTGCCATTTTTGATCCTTTGGATTCAGAAAATGTAACAGAATATTTTTCAAGGCAAAAAGTTGAGGTAGCACCCGCTACGGAAGACAGTGCTTTCATTAATCCACGTGAAGAAAACCCAATGGATTTTTTGTGGTTGGATCTTGATTATGGGATTTTTAATATTCATCCAGACTTTCTTGGAGATGAAAATTCAAGAGGATATAAAAAAGGGTATCATACACGTAAAATTTTAAAATTGAATGATAGAGAATCATTAGTAGTGGGAAGAAAAGCTGCCAGAAAAGAGTATCTACATCTGTTAGAAGAGTACATTGCAATCAAAAAAGCAACAAATTTTGAAGAGTTAAAAAAGGCTGTCCATAATTGTCCAGAAGTAAACGAAAGTATTCCTTTCGTTGAAGAAAAACAAAATATTATTGATTCCACTAAAAGACAAATAAAAACCCATCGTCACCCCACGGTATGGCATGAATTGGTCAGACAAAGAAAGCTTTATCCGTTTTTTGAACGGCTATTTTCAGAAGTTCCCGAAGTGATTTTATGGTGAAAATAATCACTTCACCAACTTCAAAACCTCCTCCGCAATCTCTCTCGCCGCTTCTGGCTTGGCTAATTGATAAATATTTTTACTCAGAACTGCCTGTTTTTCAGCATTTTGTAATAAGGAGATTGTCGTTTTTACCAACTCTTCTCTTGCTGAAATATCTTTTACTAAAATGGCTGCATCATTATTGACCAAACTCATAGCATTCATGGTTTGGTGGTCTTCGGCTGCCGTCGGGAGAGGCACTAAAATCGACGGTTTTGCCGCCAAACATAATTCTGAAACTGACAATGCTCCCGCTCTTGAAACCACCACGTCTGCCACTGAATACGCCAAGTCCATTTCATAAATAAAATCTGATACAAACACCTGACCGTCAAATACTTCTGACGCTTTTCTGGCTCTATCAATGTATAATTTACCCGTTTGCCAAACCACCTGATAACCCGCTCCAACTAAGTTTGTTAGCCCCGCATCAATGGCTTCGTTAATGGTTTTTGCTCCTTGACTTCCACCGATTACCAAAACTGTTTTTCGTCCTGACATCAAGCTAAAATGTTCAATCGCTTTTTGTCGTTTTGAGTTTACTTCCAAAATATCTTTTCGGACAGGATTACCCGTCATTTTGATTTTTTCTTTCTTGAAAAATTGCTCCATATTGGGGTAAGCAACGCAAATTTTATCGGCACTTTTCGAGAGAAATTTGTTCGTAACGCCCGCATACGAATTTTGTTCTTGGATTAAATATGGAATTCCCATCATCGAAGCCGCCAATAAAACAGGTCCAGAAGCATATCCGCCTACACCCACGGCAACATCAGGCTTGAAATCTTTGATGATTCCACGGGCTTCGGAAAGACTGGTTAGCAATTTTTTGGGGAAACTGAGATTGGCTAACAGATTGGAACGATTAATTCCAGCAATGGGCAAACCGATGATTTCATAGCCCGCTTTGGGTACTTTTTCCATCTCCATTTTGCCTTCTGCACCCACAAAAAGCACCTCAATGGCAGGATTAATTTCTTTCAAAGCGTTGGCAATGGCAATGGCAGGATAAATATGTCCGCCCGTTCCACCACCTGAAATAATGACTTTTGGCATAATTTATTTTTTACAAAACTGCATCTTTAACTTTATCTTTACTTACTGAAATAATAATCCCAATCATCGCCCCAGTGAATAAAAGCGAGCTTCCTCCCATACTTAAAAGTGGTAGTGGTTGTCCCGTAACAGGTCCCAAACCAGTGGCAACGCCCATGTGAACCATTGCTTGGATAACTAAACTGAACGTCAATCCAGCCGACAATAATCCCCCGAAGGCTCGCCCAGAACTGTCAACTGCTTTCATTCCTCGATATAGAAACCAGAGGTATAAACCCATCACGAAGAGTCCACCAATCATGCCCCATTCTTCAATAATGATGGCATAAATAAAATCAGATTCTGATTCACTCAAAAAATATCGTTGCTGACTTTTTCCTGGACCTTTGCCCGTGAGTCCACCATTGGCGATGGCGTAATAGCTTCTTTCGATTTGATAATTTTCGTCTTTATCAGCATTTTCTTTCTTCTTTCCCGTAAAGTTTTTGGCAAAATTACTGATACGATTTCGAGCCGTTTCGATACGAGAACCCGTTCCCGTCATAACCAAAATTGTTCCTGCCAAAAACAAACCGATGATAACCATGCCAATAAATTTCAAAGGAACACGCCCAATAAACATTAATAAAAAGCAAGTGGCACAGAGCAATAATGCCGTTGAGACGTTCGTGAGGGCAATACAGGCAGAGACGACAATGATTTTTGCCGCCATCGGAACAACGTCATTAAACCGATATTCTAAATGCTGACGCTTCGCTAACATAAATGCCAGATTGGTAATGAGTGACAATTTGGCAATATCGGAAGGCATAAAAGTCAATCCGCCCATGTGAATCCAGCGATTGGCGTTGTTGATTCCGTGTTCAAATAAGTAGGCATAAAGCAATAAAGCAATGGATAATAAAACGCCAATATTTGAAAAAACAGCAAATTTATGATAGTCAAAACGGTGAAAAAACCACATGGCGGCAAGTCCAATGCTCATGTAAATGGAATGTTTAACGACAAGGAAAAAAATATTTCCATCGCCCTGCACGGCAAGTCGTCCCGAAGCACTTGCCACCACGATGATACTAATTAAGGACAAGGCAGCAATCACCGTCCAGATTTGATAGTCACCCTCCAAGTTTTTTTTAAGCCAGGTAGTCATAATGTTATTTATTAGGGATTGGTTATTAGGGATTAGTAGGACGTTACATTAAAGTCATTCGATTAAATATTTGGCTAAGCGATTTAATAATTCAGTATGTAAGTCGGAAGAAATATTACCAATTTTTCCTTGTATATTTCTTTGAGGTTCAACGCCTAAAAACCCTAATCTGATAATTGATGATTGTTGTAATCTATTTGTTGAATCCGGAGTTATCATTTCATCAAATTCTGTTATAAATTGATGTAATTGAGTGGAAATACCACAAATTAGAAAATCATTAAACCGTGGCATAATGCGTAAAACGAGAACTGGACGCTTTTTATAAGTTCCATCGGCTTGTTGTAACGCTGCCAAAACAATATCTCCTTCGGTCATTGTGGATTAAAATTTGGATTAAGTTCTAAGAAATCTTTTTCAGAATATTCGGGTTCATCGTCTCCATAAGCAAGATTGAGATTTTGCCCCGTCATTTTATAAAAGTCACTTTTTTCTTCCTCAAAATCCAAAGAAGGTTCAACATCATTAATCCACTCTTTAAACTCTTTTTGGGTTTCAGGAGTCATCGTTTTGAATAACAAAATTAATGCTTGCGTTTGGGGTGCGGCTTTCATTGTCATTGTTTGGGATGTTTTTAAGATTTTTTTTAGATAATAATTTTCAATACGCAATGTTCAATCGGGCGGCGTTCCGTAATCAATGTTCAAATGTTTGATTGTCAAATACTTGAACATTTTAAATTGAAAATTGCGTATTGAAAATTTATTTAATTTTTTTCAAGCATGTGCTTCCAACCACTCCTCCCCATCGCCATAAATCTCTTTTTTCCAAATCGGCACAACAGTTTTTAACGTATCAATTAACCACTGACAAGCCTCAAAAGATGCTACACGATGCGGTGTTGAAACGGCAATAACCACTGCCACATCACCGATTTGGAGTACGCCTTTACGATGAATCATTACGATTTTTTCAATCTCCCAACGCTCACGAGCTTGTTGGGCGAGTTCTTCCATCTTTTTTACCGCCATCACATCATACGTTTCAAATTCCAAACGCACTACGTCTTTTGATTTATTATGATTACGGACAGTACCAATGAAAACATCAATCGCTCCTGCACGTTCGGATTGGGTAGCATCTATACACGCCTGAATATCAATGGGTTGGTTGGATATTTTTATCATCTAATTTTGGGGGTTAAGGGATTATGGGGATTAAGGGATTTGGGGTTAAGGGACTACGGAACGTTTTACCTAAACCCCTAAACCCCTCTTTCACCTAAATTCCCCTTTCCATCTCCACAAACGAATACTTATACAAATGTTTCTCATCTGTTTCAAAATCTTCTCGCTTCGTTTCTTGCCAAATGGTTTTATCAATTACTGGAAAAAACGTATCTCCTTCAAAAGCATGATGCACTTCGGTCAGGTAGATTTTATCCATTAAAGGTAAAGCTAAACGATAGATTTCTGCCCCGCCGATGATAAAACTTTCTTCATTTTCAAGTTCTTGAGCCTTTTCGATGGCATTTTCTAAGGAATCAACCGTAATACAACCTTCAATCCGAAAATCAGGATTTCGAGAAATAATAATAGAAGTACGATTCGGTAAAGGCTTTCCGATTGACTCAAAAGTCTTACGCCCCATGATGATGCAATGACCCGTGGTGAGACGTTTAAATTGTTTCAAATCATTGGGTAAATGCCAAATTAGCTGATTATTATGTCCGATAACGCCATTCTCGGCAACGGCAACAATTAAGGAAAGTTTCAATTTTTCTAATTTATAGTAGGATAAAATTAGACCACGGATGACACAGATTGAACGGATTTACACTGGGACGCATAGTCGGATAAAAAACTTAAAAAATAATAAAAAAATCCGTGTAAATCCGTCAAATCCGTATCATCCGTGGTCTAATCCCTACAAGATTTCTTGTAAAATTAAGCGTTTTAGGGTTAAAAACTTCAAAACGTTCGTTCCATTTTTACATATTCAATATCATTTTTAATCCATTTTTCGGAGACCACTTCAAAAGCAAATTTTTCATAAAAACCAAGAGCTGTCATTCGGGCATGGCACCACAGATTTTTGACATTATTTTTAATGGATTCTTCAATAACATGATTCAGTAAAATTGAACCATAACCTTTATTTTGCTCAGATATTTCAGTGGCAAATTTTCTAAATTGAGCATTGTCTTTTTCAATAAAAAGTGAAATTACGGAGATGATTTTTTTATCTTGAAAAAGCCCAAAATGTAAGCCCTCATCGTCTTTTGCCAGTTTTATGGAATCAAAAGTGCGATTTGGAGCCATCACACGGTGGCGTAAATCCCAAGTTTCGGAGGCTTTTATATTCTTGATTATGAGCATTTTATTAATTTTATCACAAAGAAAAGCGTAAATCTTTGAACACTCATTAATTGAAATAAAATCATTACATAAACTTTGATTAACCCTATAATTTTCAGAACTTTACATCACCTTCCTCTCTTCAAAAATTTCAGCAACCAACCGTTTATTCGTTTATTATTTCTTGTTAAAAAAAGGTATGAAAACATTTCAAATCTTGTCATTATTATTTTTTTCGGGTTTAAGTATCACAGCATGTTCTGAAAAGAAAGATGATGTTGTAATTACGCCTGCAACTCCCACAACGAGCGTAACTCCACCCGTTACGAATGTTCCTGAACCAGAGAAACCCGCTTTTTTCACCGACCCAATCATGAAAAAAGCGAATATCATTTCCATGAGTTTCGCTAATGACAATACAATTTTCGCTTTCGGGAATGATGCTTCGCAAGGGTATCTTTTTAAAAGTACGGACACGGGAAAAACTTGGAGTGAAGTCTCATTTAATACGACAAATCCTTTAATGAATGTTGTAGAATTTTATGATGAAAAAGTGGGAATTATAGGCGGAAAGACCATTTTAGGCACAAAAGATGGTGGAATAACTTGGACAACCATCCCTCAATTATCATCTTCCATTTCCAAAATTTCTTACCCGAAAAACCAACAAGGATTTATAATGAAACAGATTTTCGATAATTTTCATAGTCGAAAATACACAGAAATTTACCCTATAAATACTAATGATTTAGAAACAGGAACGGATTATGTTACGATTGATGGCTATACCAATGACCTATATTTTATCAGAAACAAAGTTGGAATATCAGTCGGAGATTTAGGTAATATGTATGTAATCAAAGTTAAATCTGACGGCACTTTTGAATACAGTGACCGCCTTAGACCCGTAAATGAAGATTTATCATCTGTTTTTTTAGTAAATGAAAAATTAGCTTTTGTGGGAGGTAAGAAAGGCACTTTCTTAAAAACAATTGATGCAGGACAAACGTGGACATCACTAAAAACTTCAATATCGGAAAACATCAAAAAAATAGTCTTTCAAAACGAAAATTTAGGATTCGGCATTGTAGAATTGGAAGGCAAAACAATACTTTACAAAATAGAAGAATCGGGGCAAAAATGGACAAAAATTATGACCCCCGAAACTGCTATTTTTAACGATTTGAAGATTAATACTTTGGGAAAAGCAGTTGCAGTGGGGAAGGAAGGTGCGGTTTATTTGTTCTGAAACTTAAATAATTTGAATTCTCTATTTTGAAAATTTAAGTGTATTTATATCTTTGCTAAAACAATCTTTTAAAACACTATTCTTTCATGAACAAATATCTACTTCTCATTCTGACTTCGTGCATTTTTCATTCAACTTTTTCTCAAAATCTTCTTAAAAATATTGCTACTTCTGATGCGAGTTCTGATGTCTTATCATTTTATGATTATTCGTCAAGCACCTCCATTGCGAAGGGAGATAGCCTTTTTTTCTTCGCCAAAGAGAATAATCAAAGTGTTAATCCTAAACTTTGGCTCACAGATGGCACATCCGCAGGGACAAAAAGGCTCACTGATGTGAACGATTTTGATCAACAAGGAGAATACAAAATCTTAATTAATCACAAAGGGAAAATTTATTATACAGTTGGTGAATCAAGTTCATATACTTACTTGAATAGTACTGATGGAAACACAATAAATAAAATTAAAAATTTTGGTACTTACAGTTCTATCGTTTCTGCTCATATACTCAGAGACACGGTTTTTTTTATGGTTCAAACCAGTTTTGGTTCATCATTAGAATTATGGAAAACGGATGGTACTACTGCTAACACTACGAAGGTCAAAACCGTAGCAAATAGTCCCTATTATTTTGATTTTTCGAATGATAGAGGATATACGGTTGTAAATAATAAGTTAATTTTCTATTTATCCACCAATGGCACTGGTGCAGAACCTTGGGTAAGTGATGGTACTGCTGCGGGTACGTATATACTGAAAGATATTACGATTGGAACCAACGGAAGCAATCCTCAATATTTCACGCCAAGAGGTGCTGAAATATTTTTTCTGGCAGAATCTAATAAACTTTGGAAAACGGATGGCACATCTGCGGGAACAGTTTTAGTCACTAATAGCCTTGATGGTACTACTAACTATTATGCTAAAGACTTGATAGCATTCAAGGGCGAACTATTTTTTAGGATAAATTCAACAAAATTATTTAAGACCAGTGGCTCAACTTTCACAGAAATCAAAAATGGGCTTAGTATTTACAATTCTGGGAGAACCGTTGCAACCAACAATTTAATGTTTTTTGTCAACCGCAACGGAAACGATTATGAATTATGGAAGAGTGATGGAACAACTGTTGGAACACAAAAATTAAAAACCATAGCCACCTCCTCAACCTATTTGGATATTAAAATACAAGCGGGATTGTCAAAATGTTATCTTTTAGTTGTGAAATATGTTAATGATAACTTTGATAACTTCGCAGAGCATTGGGTAAGTGATGGCAGTCTTGCAGGTACTCAAAAAATAAATGATTTGAATCCCACTTTTACGGTTGGAAGTGCGGCAACCTTCGTTAAAGTGGTTGCAGATAATTATTATTTTACGGTTTTTGATGATAGCAACGGGTTTGAACTTTGGAAATCCAATGGAACAAGTATTGGAACTAAATTATTGAAAAATATTAATACATCCATAGCCTCTTCAGAACCAAAACAATTTATTGCTACCACAAATGCTGTATTTTTTACGGCAAATGACATAAAGCATGGACGGGAATTATGGAAAACAGATGGTTCTAATACGCAACTTTATGCTGATTTTAATAACAATGGCGGCATGGGTGGAGTCGTAAATTATGGTTCAGATATTACCAGCATGGCAACGCTGAATGGGGTTATTATCGCTCAAGTAGCCAATACTTTAATGAAAATTGATGGTATAAATCCTCCAGTTTCGATTAATCGAATAAACTTGGTCAATCCCTCAAGTCCAGAGCTTACGTATTATAACAATAAAATTTTCTATGGAGGTTGGAGTAGTAGTTATGGAAAAGAATTATGGAGTACAGATGGCACAACAGCTTCGATGGTAAAGGATTTAACCGTAGGTTCTGCCGCCAGCTCGCCCACACGTTTTATGGTCTCAGGGATTTACCTATATTTTATAACGAATGATAATACAAAACTGTGGAGAACCGATGGAACTGAATCTGGAACTATTTTAGTGAGAGAATTCACCGCAGGGTTCATCCAGTCAGACTTGGTTAGTATGAACGGCAAAGTTTACTTCAGAGCCTATGACAATTCTAACGGATCTGAACTTTGGGTAAGTGATGGCACGAATACAGGAACCAAGATTGTGAAAGACATCTATGCGGGTGGAGGAAGTTCATCCCCTTATAATCTTACGGTTTCAAATGGCTATCTTTATTTCACAGCTTATAATGGGATCAACTATTCTACACTCTGGAAAACTGATGGTACAGCAGCCAATACTATCTTGATTTTCTCGGGAGGTTCAAGTAATTTATCTGTACTGAAAAATAAACTATTGTTTATTTCACTAAATACCGTAACAGGAAATCAAGCCCTTTGGGAAACGGACGGTTCAATAATAAATACGAAAATTGTTAAAGATTTATCTCAAAATATATATTCTATTTCAAAGTTTTTCAATGTAGAAAATAAATATTTAGTATTTGATATTTTACCCAATTCAAGCATTGATGAATTATGGATTTCGGATGGGACAAGTAGTGAAACTAAAAAAGTGAGAACAATCAGGAATACCTTAATTGGTACAATAAACTCTATTTCTGAATATTTTTATCATAATAAAAAACTCTATTTTGCAGCTGATGATGGGATTAATGGAAAAGAACTCTGGATGTGGGATTTTGGCTGTCCTGATAGTTATACCATTACTGATACCTTAAGAACCGATACAACGCTAATTTCAAATAAATTTATTGTGGGTATCAATGCTGTACGCTCTAATGCAAAAATAAATTATAATGCCTACAATTATATTGATTTAAAACAAGGTTTTGACGTGCCAAGGGGTAATGTTTTCACGACAAGTTTAGTAGGTTGTGGCAGTGTTTCAACCTCGGCTTTAACTTCATCAAATAATGAACCCGTTTATAAATCAAGTGATTTAAAGAATTTAGGAGAATATCAACCTAATGTTTGTCAGTTTTTAGAAGAACCATCAAATATCGAACTGAAAGCCATTTATTTTGAAGGAAAACATCAAGGAAAAGCTGATAAAATATCTTGGGTTATTGAAACCGAGAAGGATAGATATAGCTTGAAATTATTATTAGAAGATAAACAATATGTGGGTTATTTACCGAAAAGATAAAATTCGTTTGACATAAAAATGCGTTTACATGTCAGTTATAAAGGCTTTTTTGTTTATTTTCTAACCCCTCTAAACATCACAAACCTCTGATTATCAATGTCTTCTAATCTAATATTCAATATCTTTCCTTTGTGATAAAAGGAAGGATTACGAGGCGTTAAATAAACTTTATCAACCTGATAATCACCTACCACTTTTCCATTATATATCAAATCCAAATGATTTTCGTGGGGTTTTAAAGTCAAAATTGTTGCAATTTCAGACTCAATCACTTTTTCTTGTTTGGGGTCGTAAGTAAAATTTTTGGATAATACTTTTATCTCCGAATTAGACACCTTTTCAACTTTAACATTGCTGTCATCATTATTTCCAAACGAAACATAAGGATTGGCAGCACACGATATTAATGAGGATATATCAAAAGTTACATTAGATCTATATACTCCCTGCAAATCATTAGGAGTGAATTCTGAAAGGCCTGATTCACAGGATATTACCGTAATCAGAAGCGACAAACAAGCGATAATTCTTTTCATGGCATTGGGAGTTTAATGTTATGATTTGAAAGACGTGATTGTTTATAATATGGTTGCATTTTGCGAGTTGGCAGTAGGCAGGTTTTCAGTAAGCAGTAAATCAGGAACCAAAATTTTTGGACGATTTTTACTGCCTACTAATGACTGTCATCTTATTTACTAATCTCCAACATCGCTTTCAAAGCCTTCAAAGCAGGAATACGAACCTCTTCTGCCACTTGAATTTCGGGTAATTCATAAAACATGGCATTATATAATTTCTCCATCGTATTCATTTTCATGTATGGACATTCAGCACAGGCACACGAATTTTTCTCGTTGGCAGGGGCAGGAATCAGCTTTTTATTAGGTACTGATTCTTTCATTTTATGCAGAATCCCAGCTTCCGTTGCCACAATAAATTCCTGACTATCTGAGCTTCTGACAAAATTTAGCAATGCCGTAGTTGAACCCACAAAATCCGCTTCTGATAAAATTATTTCCTTACATTCAGGATGAGCAATCAAAAGTGCATTTGGGTTTTCTTTTCTAACGATTCTGAGTTTCTCCAAAGAGATATCAACGTGAACCATGCAAGAACCTTCCCACAAAATTAAATCACGACCTGTTTTCTTGGCAACATAACGTCCCAAATTTGCATCGGGAGCGAAGATGATTTGCTTGTCCTTTGGGATAGATTCCACCACTTTCACGGCATTGGACGACGTGCAGATAATATCGGTCATTGCCTTAATATCGGCAGTACAATTGATATAACTTACTACTACGGCATCAGGATATTTTGCTTTAAAAGCGGCAAATTCTTCCTTTGGGGCAGCATCAGCCAATGAACAGCCCGAATTCAAATCAGGCAGAACCACCTTTTTGTTGGGGTTCAAAATTTTGGCAGTTTCAGCCATAAAATGTACGCCACAAAAGACAATCATACTGGCATCGGTTTTCTCGGCGGCTTGTGCCAATCCGAGGCTATCGCCCAAAAAATCGGCAATATCCTGAATCTCAGAATCGACATAATAATGAGCCAAAATGACTGCATTTTTCTCTTTTTTCAATTTCAAGATTTGCTCTTTCAAATCTCCGCCCTTGAAAGGCACTGAACGGCTAATATAGCCAACTCGTTGTGATTCTTCTAATAAATTCATGTTGTATGTTTTTGGCACACGGATTACACGGATGCTTCGCAGCACGGATTTTCACGGATTTTTTCGGGTATTTAAAACTCTTTTTTAATCCCATTTTTAAATCAGTGTAAATATGTACGGTTCGACGATTCGATTGCCGCAGTCATCCGTGTCATCCGTGTGCCATTTTAACCCCTAATACGCTTTCAAACTCAAATCTAAACTTTTCACGTGATGTGTCAAAGCTCCGCACGAAATATAATCTACGCCACATTCGGCATACTCCCGAATCGTAGTTTCATTGATTCCACCAGATGCCTCCGTCATGAATTTTCCATCAATCATTCTGACGGCTTCACGGAGATTTTCAAACGAAAAATTATCCAACATGATTCTATCGACTTGCCCAATTGCCAGGACCTGACGGAGTTCATCCAGATTTCTGACTTCAATTTCTATCTGTAAGTCACGCCCAGTGGTTTTTAAATAGTCAAGTGCCTGATTAATTGCATTATGGATTCCGCCCGCATAATCCACGTGATTATCCTTTATCAAAATCATATCGAATAAGGCATAACGATGATTGACCGCCCCACCAATTCGGCAAGCCCATTTTTCGCATAATCTGAAATTGGGCGTGGTCTTACGAGTATCCAATAATTTGGTATTTGTGCCTTCCAACAATTTCACCATCGAAGCCGTGTAGGTGGCAATGCCCGACATCCGTTGCATACAATTTAGCACCAAACGTTCAGCTTTGAGAATGGACTGCGACGAACCCGCCACCGTCAAAACGATTTCGCCTTTCGAGATGCTGTCACCGTCCTGTAAAATGGTTTCTACCAACAAGTTAGCATCCACTTCAGCAAAAATCATTTTAGCAATTTCGACTCCCGCCAAGATGCCCGTATCTTTCACCAAAAGCCTCGCCCGACCTGTGGCAGTGCTTGGAATCGTGGAAAGGGAAGTATGATCACCATCGCCTACGTCTTCTGCGAGGGCGGTTTGGATGAAGTTTTTTAAGTAAGTTGGTTCTAAGTAATTGAACATTTTGTTTTTATTTACCAGTATTGTAGCCCTTCATAACGTTTAGAAATTCGTCAAATATTTGGGCACCAGATGGATGAGTTTCCTTAATGATGAGTGAGACGGGATAGAAATTACCGTCAGTTTCTTTGAAGCCTGAGTCGATTTTTACGAAGGTATGCTGATAATAATAAAACCAAGCATCAAACTTTTTGTGTCTTATCAACTGTCTTCCATCTGATGAATCGCAAATGTAAATAGCAACAGTATCAGGAGCTTTTTCAAAGAAATCTCCAAAAATTGATGCGACCGTTGGAAGAATAGTTTTATCTAATGGTGGATTTTTTCTTGTTAAGTTAACTGCTACCAAAAGAGAGAACTCATAAGTATTTTTTGAAAAGTCTGAGCTTTCGCTAAATAAGTAAGGCGTATGTTTGAAAGTCGCAGAATAAGAAATTCCATGAATGGTTTGAAAACTGTAAGTATTCTTCTCTCCCCCAACGAATACAAAATCATACGCCTGGGATAATAATACCTCTTTTTGCATTTTTTTCTTTGAGTTCTTTTAATATTTCTTTAAATTCTGGCGTTTTAGCGAACGCCTCTGCCTCTCTTTGAGATTTTTCTTTTTCCTCCTTCCAACGTTTAATAAACTTATCAACATTGGCTTGTCTTTCTTCGGGAGTCAATATTTTTCTTTCTACTATTTCCATGATTCTAAAAGATTTGTTGCTCAAAAATAACGGTTTTTGTTTGATAAATGTTTTATGGACAGACTTTGTAGATGGTGAATGGGTCTTTGTACCAATATTTATCTATTTGATTTAGGTTGTTTATGCAAATAGATTGAATTTTATTGTTACCACAGCTTAAAAATGTGAGAGATAAATTTTTAGTTAAATCAAGATTAACTAAAAAATTATTATAACAATCCAAGTCAGTTAGAAGTGTATTACTATTCAAATCTAAATTGGTCAACTTATTGTAATGACACCCCAAATGAGTTAAAGCAATATTTTTACTAACATCTAAACTTGTAATTTGATTTAAAAAACAAATCAAGTTAGTTATTTTAACATTTTTGCTTACTTCTAAATTTGTTAATTGATTCCTTTGACATGATAAGTGAGTTAAGTTAATATTTTTACTTACATCTAAATTTGCTAATTGATTATAAAGACACCCCAATTGAGTCAATGCTATGTTTTTACTTATATCCAAATTCGTAAGCTGATTATGAAAACATTCTAATATTATCAAGGCACTATTTTTACTTACATCTAAATTAGTAATACGATTTTGGTAGCATATCAATTTTTCTAATAAGGTGTTTTTACTAATGTCTAAATTGGTGAGCAGATGATTATCACACATCAAAGTTTTTAAATTTACAAATTCTTCTATTCCTGAAAGGCTTTCAATCTTATAGTTTATATCCTTAAATTCACCTGACATTTCAAGAGATGCAACTCTTATTATATTCTTTCTTAATACTTTTCCATCTATGAGATTATCAATGTTCAAATCAATTAACGCTTTTTCAAAATTCTCATCAGGAATTTTGACATATTCAGATTCAGGAATTACCTCTTCCTTCGATTTACACCCAAAAAACAGCAAACCAAACCCCACAAAAAAGGCAAAAATAAAATACTTTAATCTCAAATTACTGCAAGTAGAAATCATTACTGAGCGGTACGATAATTGTTAATGGCACAAAAGAGGAGTGAATAAGTAATTTTGTAAAATATCGACGAAAATATTTACAGCCATTACAACAT
>JAYVIV010000124.1:0-29146 GCA_043769985.1 Arcicella sp. | reverse complement strand
AGCATTCCCATCAATGATAAATCCTTACCCACTTTGGAAGTCAAACGAACCTGTGGAATGAATGAAAAGGGGTTAAAAGGTATTCCTGTACTAAAATTGGCTGTTCCTGGAAAACATTTTGGAATAAAGTTGGGATTCCAATATTGTCCTATCATCAGTTGGGATTTCGTCCAATCCATCGCTGCATAAGCATGACGCAGGCGTAATAAATTTTCCGTTCCACTTCCTGAGCCACCCGTTCCGTTGGTTATTCCGAAAAAATCTGTTTCTAAAACTCCTGAAATTTTCGCTCCAAAAGCCGTGATTCCTCCCATTCTAACCCCCAACCGAGTTACAATTGCTGAGTATCCCAATTGAGGAACGGCGTTGGCATCATCATTTGGATTAGCCGTTAGCGTTGTTCCAGTTCTGATTGGGAGGTTGGTTGCATCAAGTGGATAAACATCCAAAACTCCATCTCTCAAATCAAGATTTCTACGAGAATTCAAATAAATATCGTTTCTTACAAATCCGTAAACGGTAACCTTTTGTTCCGCAGGCGGTACTTCTGGCGACTTTACAGCAGTGGTCGGTGCAGTAGTAGCCGGTGTTTGTTGGGCGAAAATTTGGGTATGAGCTAACACTAAGCCCATCAGACAGAATAATAATTTCCTCATGATAATAATGGTTTCCTTATGGTTTTGTTTCGTTTAAATTCTGTACAAAAAAATATTGATTTTGTACAATTCTGAAGCAAAGGTTACAAAAAAAACTATACTGTCAATAGCCTTGATATAGTCACGCTATTTTAATATAGTTTTTTATATTTTACTACGAAACAAGCCATTCTAAGTACATTTAGGCTTCCATTTTATTCATAAACTTTATCATTCAATTTTTTAATCGTTCCCATTTGATGAGCATGAACTTATCTCCCAATTCAGTAACAATCATTCCAGCGTCACGCAGGTTTTCTCTGTCGGTATAAAAAGCCACTAACTCCTTGTGATTCATTATCTTATAGGTAGGATAGTACTCGGAATTCTTTGGAATTTTTATTTGATATTTCTTTACCCAATTCATTACTGAAACGTGAGAAACACCTAAAAGCCTTTCGATTTCACGGTAACTTACGCCTTCAATATACAACTGCAAAGCCTTAATAACATAATAAGTTGAAATGCCTTTACCCATCTTTTCAACGGTGAAATTATAATTACAATCCTTACATTTAAAGCGTTGTTTTTCATTTAAAATACCACTTTTCGTTATATTATTACCGTCACATCGGGGACAATTAGGATTTTTCATATAAAATTTGGGATATAGTGTGTTTAGCAAATCTATAATAAATTAGCAACAAAATAATAATTTACTTGATTAACACTCACACAAAATTTAATTCGCTAAATACAAATTTTTCAAAATAATATTTTGTAATCCTAAATTTTACAAAATATTATTCATTTTATCCAAAGATTAATTGAAACGTTGTATTTTTCAAAGATTATGCAATAATGTTTGCCACCGTTTGCTTTAATTTTTCTCTGGCAATTCGTTTTTGCAATATCACGGGTTCAACCATACGTTCTGCACAATTCTCAAGCCCACATCGCTCGCAAGTTTCATTTACTTTGCGATGAATTAAGGACGAATCACTCAAAAAATTAATCACACTCTTTAAGTTATCATCCATGGCAAAACCAATGGTTATACTGCTATTCATCGAAAGGTTTGGCGGGGAAGGCTTGGCTAAACAGATTACCAAATAATTATTTTCTGTGTCTATGTATTCTGAAATTTGAGCGTTGCACAATAACTCTTCTGGATTGTAGCCATTTTGTTTTTGGCTATTTTCCAAATCCTTTAATAACGTCAATGACATCCAACGGCGACAATAATGTTCGTTCATTACTGTACCGTGCGGCGTGTGCAATTTGGTAAGGTGCATTTCTTTAGTTAAATAGAACAAATCATTATCAACTTGATTATTAAAACGTAAATAAAAGAGATTTTTGATTTTGAAATGACTTGAAACAATGTTAGTAAGGCGGTGCATAAAAACTTCGGGCGTTACGCTGAACAATTTCATAATGCTCAAAAGCATAGAAGAATCCCATTTAGGCGAAGCAAAAAAATAAGTAAGGCGGTCAATAAGAATATTTTTATTAATCAAAATTGCTCCTGCAAAATACGAAGCTCTAAAATTATTCAATACTTGTTCAAATGATTCAACTTCAATGACGGAGGAAATGTACGATCGATTTTTGAGTTGCAGAAACTGGTAACCAATTTCTCGTCCGTAGGTAAAAGTCTTTTGTTCGGGGCTCAAATCTTTGTTAATCATCAATTTAGTTTTCTTGGGGTCAAAAATAGACCGAATATTGACTAAATCTGGGTATTGTTCTTTAGTAAACTCTTCAATTTGATAACCGTAAAAATTTTGGAGAATGTCGGCTAACAGTATTTCGTTGGGAGAAGTAGTATTGCCAATTTCAAACAACTTTCTGAATTGTTGGGCTGATTCTTCTAAATCATCAAAATAGTTGTCGTACATTTCTTGATACGACCTTAAAACTGAAAAATAAAACTGTTCCACTCGCATATCATAATTACGACTAATTTCAATGATTGTACTAATGAATGCTGATATTTTGGCGGGTGCTTGGGACATCAGCTCAATAAAATCGGAGGGCTCAATCCCAAAAATCTCTAAGGGTAGCTCCGTCAAAATGTTTGAGTTCAACAATTCTGCAATGGGTTCTAACTGTTTACTCAATTTGAGGGATACCAGCGAATCGTAATCAACTTCAAAGGCACTCGCCAAAGCCATAATTTTTTCAGTTTTGGGATACTTCTTTCCCTTTTCAATTTCATTCAAATAGGAAATCGAAAGGTTCGAATTTGCGGCAACTTCACTCAATGAAAGTTTTTTGTCAATTCTTAATTGCCTAATTTTTAGACCGAAGATTATTTTTACTTTATCGCTATTGAGGCTCATGGTTTGAATGTTTTTTTACAAATCTAACATTTTTTACTGATATACGTTGTAATTATTTACATTAAGCGAATTTACGCTTTTTAATTTTTATGGAAATTTGTTATCAAATTAGCCACGATTTAATTGTGAAAAGAATAATTAATTATATTTTTCACATAAATAATACTATTTTTTCAAGAATATTAAAACTATATTATATTTAGCGAATTTTCGCTTGTTTTATATTTTTCGCTTTTGTAGGTTTGTCAAAGAAATCAGAATAGTTGTTAAGATCAATTTAAAATCTGATGTTAATCAAAATAAAACACATAAAACGCATGACACAACCCATTGAAGGTATTGAGATATTAGGAGAAATATCTCTCTCATACCATGAAATTTTAACGGAGGATGCTTTAAAATTCGTGAGAGATTTGCATCGAATGTTTAACAAACAACGAAAGTCTCTACTACAGAAACGAATCGACCGTCAAATAAAAATCAATGAAGGCGAAAAGTTAGATTTTTTGCCTGACATGAATTTCATTCGAGAGAGCGACTGGTCAATATCACCAATTCCACCAGATTTACAGGACAGACGCACTGAAATCACGGGTCCAGTGGATAGAAAGATGGTTATTAACGCCTTAAATTCAGGTGCGAAGGTATTTATGGCTGACTTTGAAGATGCAAGCACTCCTTCGTGGCACAATCTAATGGATGGACAAATCAATCTTCGTGATGCCATCAGAAAGCAAATTGACTTCACCGCCGATAATGGTAAGAGATATAGCCTTAACAAAGAAGTAGCCGTTTTAAAGGTTCGTCCAAGGGGTTTTCACATGGAAGAAAATCATGTTTTGATTGATGGAGAACCCATTTCAGCTTCTCTTTTTGATTTTGGCTTGTATTTTTTTCATAATGCTTGGGAATTAACCAGACGGAGAAGCGGACCTTATTTCTATCTTCCCAAAATGGAAAGTCATCTCGAAGCCAAACTTTGGAATGATATTTTCATTTCGGCACAGGAGATTATCGGAATGCCTCGGGCAACTATAAAATCAACCGTGTTAATCGAAACTATAACGGCAGCCTACGAGATGGACGAAATTCTGTATATGCTCAGAGAACACATCGCTGGGTTGAACGCAGGACGTTGGGATTATATTTTTTCTTGCATTAAAAAATTCCATCAATTTTCAGATTGTATCCTGCCCGACCGTTCGCAGATTACCATGTCAGTTCCTTTCATGCGAGCTTACGCAAAACTTTTAGTACAGACTTGTCACAAACGCAAAGCTCACGCAATGGGCGGAATGTCGGCATTCATTCCGAGCAGAAAAGATGAACATATTAACAAATTAGCGTTTGAAAAAGTGACCGCCGATAAGGAATTAGAAGCCTCAACGGGATTCGACGGCACATGGGTTGCCCACCCTGATTTGGTCCCCGTGGCATTGTCACCATTCAATAGAATATTAGGTGAAAATCCGAATCAGAAACATGTGTTGCTTGAAAATGAAATCATCACCGCTGCTCAATTAAGTGACTTTACCGTTCCCGATGGTTGCATCACAGAAGCAGGAATACGGATGAACATACAGATTGGTATTCTTTATATTGAATCTTGGTTGAGGGGAGTAGGAGCTGCCGCCATTCATAATTTAATGGAGGATGCCGCAACCGCCGAAATTTCGAGAGCCCAACTTTGGCAATGGATTCACCATGGAGCAAAAACATATTACGGTGTGACAATTGATATTTCAATGTATAAATTCCTTTTAGCGGATGAAATACAAAAAATTAAGGAAATAGTTGGGGAAAGCAACTACTTGAACGGAAAATTTCACGAAGCCATTAACCTTTTTGACAAGTTGGTTACTCAGAAAAACTTTGACCTTTTTCTTACCACCGAAGCATATCATACACTTCTGATTGGAGAGGAAGTTTCGATGTTCGATGTTCGTTAGTCGGAGTTCGATGTTCGGACATCGAAAAACAAAAATCGAAAACCCAACATCGAATAACGAAAATCGAAAACCCAACATCGAACATTGAACAACAAATATCAAGCATTTATAAAATAAAAAATCATGAAAATTTCTCAAGAAGACCGAGTACAAGAACTAATCACTGACTGGACAACCAACCCACGTTGGAGGGGAGTTGAACGTCCCTACACTGCCGAAGATGTTGCTACTTTAGCGGGTTCTTATAAATTTGATTACAGTATCGCACGGATGGGAGCCGAACGTCTTTGGAACTTACTGCACACTGACGAATGGGTGGCGGGTTTGGGTGCATTAACGGGCAATCAAGCCGTTCAAGAGGTTCAGGCGGGCATGAAAGCCATATATTTGAGTGGCTGGCAAGTGGCTGCGGATGCCAATCTTTCGGGAAATATGTATCCCGATCAGAGTTTATATCCAGCCGATAGCGTTCCAAATGTGGTTAAGAGAATTAACAATGCTTTGCTAAGAGCCGACCAAATACAATCCGTTAGTGGAGAGGAGAATATTCATTGGATGGTACCAATCGTAGCGGATGCTGAGGCAGGATTTGGGGGAAACTTAAACGCCTTTGAATTGATGAAATGGATGATTGAAGCAGGTGCATCGGGCGTTCATTTTGAAGACCAATTATCATCGGCCAAAAAGTGTGGACACTTGGGCGGAAAGGTTTTAGTACCAACCCAAGAAGCCATCAATAAATTAGTAGCGGCTCGTTTAGCGGCGGATGTTTGCGGTATACCAACCTTAGTAATTGCTCGTACAGATGCTGAAGCGGCAAACTTGATAACTTCCGATATTGATGAGAGAGACATTAAGTTTGTAGATTACGAAAAAGGAAGGACATCGGAAGGTTTTTATCATGTAAGAAACGGACTACAACAAGGCATTGATCGTGGTCTGAGTTATGCCCCTTACGCTGATTTAATTTGGATGGAAACGGGTAATCCAGATTTGGAAGTGGCACGTGCCTTTGCCGAAGGAATTCATGCCGTTTATCCAGAAAAAATGTTGGCTTACAACTGCTCGCCATCGTTCAACTGGGCAAAATTTATGGATGAAAAACAAATGGAAACTTTTCGTGAAGATTTAGCAGCTATGGGTTATAAATTCCAATTCATTACACTTGCAGGTTTTCATGCACTGAACACGGCAATGTTTGAACTTTCTTCGGACTATGTGGCGAATGGAATGGCTGGTTTCTCAAAACTACAACAACGTGAATTTGCCTTGCAGTCAAAAGGTTTCAAAGCCATTAAACATCAGGCTTTTGTGGGAACAGGCTATTTTGATGCCGTCCAAAATACGGTTACTGCTGGTTTATCATCAACAGGAGCTTTGAAGGGGTCAACTGAAGAGGAGCAATTTCATTAGTATCACAACATTGATGGTTATTTTGAGGTAAATACTAAGCCTGTCCACTTTGTGTGACAGGCTTTTTTGCACCAAACCATGAATTTAGTGCTAATAATTAACAAATCATTGAACTATTTCAAGATTTTTGCAAAATTATTATATTTAGCGAATTTTCGCTTGATTTTAAGTTTATGCAAATATACCTTTGTGTAGTCATTCAAAAAAGTAATCTTAGGCTTGCATTTTTGAATCAAATCAACGGACAAATTAACAAAACATAACGATGAGACAAGACATTCTATCTGCTGACCTTAACAAAGAGTCAATTCAATTAGTTAATCATCCATTTTTTAATCACCATTCAAATATTCACTTAAATTTAAAGGTTTCGACGTTGGTTGAAGAGGCTATTGAAAATGGCGAAGGAACGCTTACCGACAAAGGTGCATTCATGTGCGATACTGGCAAATTTACTGGCCGTTCCCCCAAAGATAAATTTATTGTTTATGATGATAAAACTGCCGATACGGTGGCATGGGGAGATATAAATCAAGCTTTTGAAGTGAATGATTTTGATAAACTCCACCAAAAGATGCTTGATTTTGTGGCAGACAAAAAATTGTATGCTCGTTATTCTTATGCTTGTGCCTCGGAGAAACACAGAACTAATATTCTCGTAATCAATACTTTAGCTTGGCATAATCTATTCTGTCATCACCTCTTTCTACGTCCCTCAGAAGACGAAATGAAAAATTTTGAACCAGAATGGACAATCTTAAATATCCCAGAATTTCAGGCAATTCCATCGGTTGATAATACTCGTGATAGCAATTTTACTATTATTGATTTCACAAAAAAAATAATTTTAATTGGTGGGACAGGTTATGCAGGTGAGATGAAAAAAGGAATATTTTCGGTGTTAAACTATGTTCTGCCCGAAGAAAAGAAGGTACTCTCCATGCACTGTTCAGCTAATATTGGAAAAGATGCAGATACAGCCTTGTACTTTGGTTTGTCAGGTACTGGAAAAACCACCTTATCTGCCGACCCATACCGTCAATTAATCGGAGATGATGAACACGGTTGGGATGATAATGAAGTTTTTAATTTTGAAGGAGGTTGTTACGCAAAAGTGATAAATCTGAGTCAAGAACAAGAACCAGAAATCTTTGGTGCAATCCGCTACGGAACAATTTTAGAGAATACCAGATTCAAAGATGGTTCAAATACGGTAGATTATGCTAATCATTGTGTTACTGAAAACACCAGAACGGCTTATCCAATTAATTATATTCCAAACATTGCGAAGCCTTCAATTGGGACTTCTCCAAAAAACATTTTCTTTCTAAGTGCTGATTCTTTTGGGGTTTTACCTCCCATTTCCAAATTGAGCATTGAGCAAGCCATGTACTACTTTTTATCGGGCTATACCGCCAAATTAGCGGGTACTGAAATGGGCGTAAAAGAACCACAGGCAACATTTTCTGCTTGTTTTGGTGCTGCATTTTTACCGCTTGCTCCAAAAAAATATGCAGAGTTATTAGGTGAAAAAATAAAGTCGGGCGGTGTGAATGTATGGTTGGTTAATACAGGATGGACTGGTGGTGGTTTTGGGGTGGGTTCACGGATGAAAATTGCATACACCCGTGCCATGATTAGGGCAGCTTTGAACGGAGATTTAGAAAATGCTCTTTTTACTAAACACGAAATATTTGGCTTAGAAATGCCTCAAACTTGTCCTAATGTGCCAGAAGAAATTTTAAGTCCACGCAATACTTGGGAGAATAAAGAGGCTTACGATAAGAAAGCAAAAGAGTTGAAAAATGCTTTTGAGGAAAATTACAAGAAGATTATTGGGTAGTCGATGCTCGGTTTTTGATATTCTATTTTCGAAAACCGAACATCGAAAACCAAATAACGAACAACGAACATCTAAATCAATGAAAATACAAGAAAATTTAGCCCTACCCGTCGGCATTACACTTGACCGATTCATTAAAAGTCAGCAAGATGCTTTTCCTTATGCAACTGGTGAGCTTTCTCAATTATTGAGAGATATTGCTCTTGCTTCCAAAATTATTAATCGTGAAATCAATCGAGCTGGTTTGATTGATGTTACGGGTGCTTTAGGGACAGATAATGTGCAAGGAGAAGCCCAACAAAAGTTGGATATTATTGCCAATATTCGTTTCATTAGAGCCTTGGTGAATGGTGGACAAGTGGTGGGAATTCTTTCAGAAGAAGACGATGAAATTATTCAAACGGATAACTTAAATGCCAAATATGTGGTGGCAATGGATCCGTTAGACGGCTCTTCAAATATTGATGTTAATGTGTCAATTGGCACTATTTTCTCAATTTACAGAAGGATTAGTCCCATTGGAACACCAGCGGTTGAAGCAGATTTCATGCAAGGTGGACGAAAACAAGTGGGAGCAGGTTATATTCTTTATGGCTCTTCAACCATAATGATTTACACAACAGGTAAGGGTGTAAATGGATTTACTTACGAAAACTCTTTGGGTGAATATTTTCTTTCTCATGCTGATATGAAAATGCCGAAAACAGGTAAAATCTACTCAGTAAATGAGGCTTATTTTCATGAATTCCCCAATTATATCAAAGAATTTATTGAAAAAATGCGTCAAAAATCTGGTTGTATGGCTCGTTATATTGGCTCTTTAGTGGGTGATTTCCATCGAAATTTATTGAAAGGTGGAATTTATCTTTACCCACCCACCCGTAAATCTGAAAATGGTAAACTGAGATTATTGTATGAATGCTATCCTTTGGCGTTTGTCATTGAACAAGCAGGCGGAAAAGCCTGTGATGGACAAGGAAGTATTTTGGATATTGCACCCAAAAAAATTCATCAAAGAAGTATTGCCTATTTGGGTTCTGATGAATTGCTGGATGATTTGGATGAGAGGATTAAAAATTACAACCAATTGATAATAAAACAATTAGAGATAGTTTAATGCTTGCGAATTTATTTTCTGAAATTTATATACAAACGCAGGCTGGTTTTTGAAACCATCCTGCGTTCTATTCTAAAAATTCACAATCAAGCCTTTTTAAAGTAACTGTAAACACACTTCCCGCTCCAAAATCGCTTTCTACTGAAATTTGCCCGCCCTGTGCTTCAATGAACTCTTTGCTGATGGCAAGTCCAAGACCTGTGCCTTCCTTTTTAGTCCCTGGAACTCTGAAATATCGGTCAAAAACTTTATCTTGATATTGTGGTGCAATGCCTTGTCCCGAATCTTTTACCATGAACTTAACGTACTGATTATCAACAACTATACTCAAATTTATGGTTGAATTTTCGTGTGAATAACGGATGGCATTTGAGATTAAATTAGTTAAAACCCAAGCTGTTTTTTCACTATCGGCAACTACCATCGGGAGGTTTTCAAGAATATTTGTTTTTATAGTAATTTGCTTTTGTTCAGCCTGCGTTTTGTTGGCAGTTATGGCATATTCTAAAATAGCTTTTGGTTCAGTTGGAATAATTGATAATTGAATTTTTCCAGTTTCTACTTGGGTGATATTTAGCAATTCGCTCGTTGTATTCAACAATCTATTAGCATCATCTTTTATACTTTCAATGAGATTCCTTTGTTCTTGATTAATTTGACCAACACGCTCATTTTCAAGTAGTTGTAAGCTCATTTTTATAGAAGAAATAGGTGTTTTAAATTCATGTGAAACCGTGGCAATGAAATTTGTTTTAGCAAAATCTAATTCTTTATGCTCTGTTATATTCCGTAAAACAACCACATATCCAATCGTCTTCTTGACTTGTTCACCCGTGGGAACTATGGAAATGTTGAGCGTTTCTTTCTCGAAATAACTCTCTTTATTATCGGCAAAAATCTTTATAGTTGGAGCTTTTTCTTTGCCGTTAATCGTTTGCTGAACAGTTATATCCTGAACCAAAGAACGAATCAAATCATTCCGCAAAGATAAATCTTGGGCAAATTTTCCGAGCATTTCAGCTTGTCGTAATCCGATGGTTTTTGTGGCTTCTTCATTCACAAAAATAATCTTCATTTTTTCATCCAACCCAATCACAGGGTCGTGCATATTGTTGATTAAAGTCTCAATTCGCTTCTTTTCAATCATTAATGTTGCCAAAGTGCTGTCGTTATATTCTTCCAATTTCTCCGCCATCGTGTTGAACGAAGTTGCCAATTCTCCAAACTCATTATGATTCACAAAATTGACCCTACGAGAGTAATTTTTTGCGGCAATTTGCTTAATACTTTCCGTTAATTCTTTGATGGGATTAGCAATGCTTGAAGGCAGATTTATCAATAAACTAAACGCAATTAAAAAACAAATTGCCCCTGCCAAAGCAATCGTTAAGGTTGCATCTTCGGCAGTTTTTTTTGCTAAATCACTTTTGCGTTGAATGGCTTGCATATTTTGAGCCATCACCTTAAAAATTTCACTTCTGATGGGCTTTTGGAAAGTAAAATTTGATTGATTTGCCGTAAATCTTGTAAAGCTTCGACGTAAATTTTCAGTTGCTTCTTTTTCGCCAATTTCAGTTTCGTTATTTTCTTGTTTTTTTAGATTTAAGTCAAATTCTGTTAACGATTTTGTGGTATTTTCTTCCAAAGCCAAGAGCATATTCTTTGAATATTCTAATGAATTATAGTTGGCAACCAAGATATTTTCGGTGTCTCTTTTCAAGGCATTAATGTATAACGCCCCAACGGCACTTAATAAAATAATCATCAGGAATAAAAGTCCTACGCCTAATATTAATTTGGTTTTAATTTTCATGGAAATGTTTAAGACAAAATAATTAGGTCTATATTGTTGGAAGACAATTTATTCAGTAATTCATTAAATACATTCGTCGCTAAGATAATTCTCCATAAACTCAAATGTGGTTTACCCATACATACCGTTGAAATCCCCAATTTTTCTGCCTGATCAATGATGGTCTTTGCAATGGAATCACTTTCAATTTTGATAATTTCTGCCCCTAATTCAGTGGCTAATTTGAAATTATTTATCAAATGTCGTTGCTTATCCAAGGCAATATTTGTGGCACTTTCATCCGATTTTTGAACATATAAAACGTACCATTTACTTTTGTAGTAATTTGCCAATCGGGCAGTCTTTCTGATAACGGTTTTTGCCGTTTTGTCATTAGAACTTATGCAAGCCAAAAACTTTTCATGCTTCAAAATATTAGTTTTCGGAATTTCAGTATCAACTTTCCGCTCCACTTGCGAGGCAACTTCCTTTAATGCTAATTCACGCAATTGAAGAATTTGCTCACTTTTAAAGAAATTATTAAGCGATATTTCAATCTTATCGGGCGTATAAATTTTACCTTCTTTTAATCTGGTAATTAGTTCATCTGCGGTTAAATCAATGTTCACCACTTCATCAGCTTGAAACAACACATTATCAGGGATTCGCTCTTTCACTTCAATACCCGTAATATTTTTTACCTCCTCATTCAAACTCTCAATGTGCTGAATATTGACGGCACTAATCACATTTATTCCCGCAGAAAGTATGTCCATTACGTCCTGCCAGCGTTTTTCGTTTTTACTGCCTTCAATGTTCGTATGTGCCAATTCATCCACAATCACCACTTCTGGACGAGCGTTGATGATGGCTTGCACATCCATTTCTTCCAATTCTTTGCCTTTATAAAACAGTTTTCGTCTGGGAATTAGGGGTAAACCGTCCAATAAATCGTGCGTTTCTTTGCGGTTATGCGTTTCAATAAAACCAATTTTCACATTAATTCCGTTACGCAAAAGTGAATGGGCTTCTTGCAACATTCTGAAACTTTTTCCAACGCCCGCACTCATGCCTATGTAAATTTTGAATTTACCTAATTTCGACTTATTGATTAAGTCAAGAAAATATTGGACGGTTTGGTCTTTTTCTGACATTTTGTTTGCGGGAATTTATGGCACACGGATGCTACGCAGCACGGATTTTTTATTCGGCTTATTTAACGCTGGTAGGGTTTTGAACCCTACCAGCGTTCGCTACAATTTAAAATTTTTAATTCTCTAAAACGATAAAGCCAACGAAGTAGTCATAAAATAATTCTGATTACTCGAATTATTTTCTCTATTTACAAAAGATTGGTCTTTGTTATTTAACCCTCTACCTTCGATTCTCCACATCAAATTATCAGCAATATTATAATCAAGATTTGCTGAATATCCCCATGTCTGAAAACCGTTTTGCGTACCTGTGGCTATAATTACTTGATTTTTATCCGAATAATATTCTCCTCTAACCGCCATATTTATTTTATTACTTGGCGAATATTTCAAGATTACCACGGGCGAATACCACGTATCATAATCAGCACTTCCTTTGGCTTTTTGTTGCCAACCGATGTCAAATCCAAGCGTTAATCCTAAACGTTCATTTAATTGAAAAATGCTGTAAAAATTATGGAAATATCGCATTCTTTGGGTGCTATCGGGCGTATCAGTTCCTATAAATGAGCTACTATTCAAGGTAACTTTTGCCGATGGTTTATAGGTTAATTGATGTCCAAAAGCGGGTGAAGTATTACCATCAACTCGTTGAATTCGCTGCCAACCATTTAAGAATAAGCTACTTAGGAATAATTCTCCGTTATCAGAAGTATAAGAAATTTTTACTCCACTTTCGTAGTAGGGTGAATTATCCGCCAAAATACTACGGGTTAAATTCCAACAATCTTTTCCAATGGCACTTTCAAAACCAAGGTGTGAGGCAAAAATGCCTGCATCCACCCAAACGGTTTTAGTTTTTGATACTTTAAAACCAACATTCGCTTCATAAATATTCTTCAAAACACCAGGTTCTGCCGCAAGATTAGCGTTGGCGTAGCTACCTGTCATTAAGGCTAAATTTGCCCTGACATTATTCTTTTCATACGCCGCTTTTATAAAACCCAAATTTAAACTCACTTCGTTGTGGCGGTTGTGCGAATAAACAAAGCTTGGACGGGTATTATTACTCGGATTTCCAAAGTCATAACTGTAATAAGTTTCCAAATATCCACTAAATTTCAAAGAACATGTAGTATTTGTACTGTCTGATTGTGCGTTTGCCGTTAAAGCAAAGGCAGTCAATAATGATAAAAATAAAGTTTTCATGTTTTGTGTTTTGATGGAACGCAGATGAGACTCGCCGTCCGCCTTGATGCCTACGGCAACGCAGATTTTCGCAGATTTTTTAAAATAGCTTTCGTTTATAAGAAATTCGTACAGATGGCAATATATTACAACACTTTACAAAAAAATCCTCTTAAATCTGCGTTGCCGAAGGCATCAAGACGGATGGTTAGTCTCATCAGCGTGCCATACTTTCCAAGGATAAATTTAATTTTAAAACGTTGATTTTTGATGTTCCAAATATGCCTAATAACGGTTTTTCTGTTTGGTTATCAATAAGTTGTAATAATTTTTCTTCCGAAATGTTGCGAATTTTAGCAATTCTTTTAACTTGTACTTTTGCACCAGCTACGGAAATATTTGGGTCTAAGCCGCTGCCACTTGCCGTTACTAATTCCACTGGAATTGATGCTCTTGGTATACCTTGATTATGCACCATAAAAGTATCAATTCGGGCTTGAACAACCGCTAAATATTCTGGATTTGTTGCACCTTTATTGCTCCCACCCGAACCTTCAGCATTGTAACCAACGGCAGATGGACGTGAATTGAAGTATTTATCCTCCGTAAAATTTTGTCCGATATTGTCGTAATACGTTTTGCCGTTTTGGGAAATAGTATTGCCCTTTCCTCCGTTTGGAACAATTTGGGCGATGCCTAATACGACTATCGTGTATAACCCAGAAAAGAGTAGAAGACAGATAATCGTTAGTTTTATAGCTGGAAATATGTTGTTTTTCATGATTTTGAAGCTTTAAGTAACGGTAAAACAATAATTTATAATTTTTATGCGACTCTTTTACCGCCATTTTTAGTTAATTTTTCATTAAATAGCGTTGCTATTCTCTTCAAAATAAACTAAAACTGACAATAAAATATCCACCCTAAAATTTTATAAGTTATTATTTCACCGTTACTAAGTTGTGAGCTTTGAGCAATAAGTTATGAAGTTGCGAGTATTAGGAAGAAAATGAAATTTAATTCATTATACAAACCTTTCATCTCATTACTCAAAGCTCATTGCTCACATCTGATTAAATAAATACTGACACTAAAATATCAATTAATTTTATCCCAATAAACGGAATAACAACGCCTCCTAAACCATAAATTAACAGGTTTCTACGGAGTAAAGCACTTGCACCAATCGGCTTATATTCAACCCCACGCAATGCCAACGGAATTAAAAATGGAATGATGATGGCGTTAAAAATTACTGCCGACAAAATTGCACTTTCAGGACTGTGCAAATTCATAATATTCAAGCCCTGCAAAGATGGAATTGCAACGATAAACAAGGCTGGAATGATGGCAAAATACTTGGCAACGTCATTGGCAATTGAGAAAGTTGTGAGCGTTCCACGGGTCATTAATAATTGCTTCCCAATTTCCACAATTTCAATCAATTTCGTAGGATCATTGTCCAAATCAACCATATTTCCTGCCTCTTTTGCGGCTTGCGTTCCGCTGTTCATCGCCACACCGACATCCGCTTGGGCCAAGGCGGGGGCATCATTTGTGCCATCACCCATCATTGCCACCAATCTACCTTCTTGCTGTTCCTTCTTGATATAATTCATTTTATCTTCGGGTTTTGCCTCGGCAATGTAATCATCAACTCCCGCTTTTTCTGCAATAAATTTAGCCGTCAAAGGATTGTCTCCCGTTACCATCACGGTCTTGATTCCCATTTTCCTCAACCGTTCAAAACGCTCTTGAATGCCTGGTTTAATGATGTCTTGCAATTCAATTACGCCGATTACCTTCTCATTTTCAGAAACTACCAGAGGCGTTCCTCCATTACTTGAAATCATCGTAACTCTGCCATCAGTTTCAGTTGGATATGGATTACCTGCATTTAAAGCTAAATTCTTAATCGCATCCGAAGCTCCTTTTCTGATTCTAATATTCCCAAAATTAACCCCTGAACTTCTGGTTTCTGCCGTGAATTTTATGAAGGTTGGATTATCAACTTTTAAGGTATCTGGCTTGATTCCCGCCAACTCAATGATTGATTTTCCTTCGGGCGTTTCATCTGACATTGAACTTAAAACCGCACAATTAATGAAGTGCTTTTCGTCCACGCCATTGGCAGGATAAAAATTAGTTGCTTTTCTGTTTCCGATGGTAATCGTTCCCGTTTTGTCCAATAATAAAACGTCAATATCACCCGCTGTTTCAACGGCTTTTCCGCTCTTCGTAATCACATTTGCTCGCAAGGCTCTATCCATTCCCGCAATACCGATGGCAGATAATAAACCCCCGATTGTTGTTGGAATTAAACAGACAAATAATGAAATAAAAGCGGCAATCGTAATGGGCGTTTGAGCGTAATCAGCGAAGGGTTTTAGGGTAATAGTTACGATAATAAAAACCAAGGTAAAACCCGATAAAAGTATCGTAAGAGCAATTTCATTAGGTGTTTTCTGACGACTTGCACCTTCCACCAAAGCGATCATTTTGTCCAAGAAACTCTCGCCTGGTTGGGTCATAACAATAACTTTAATTTTATCGGATAACACCTTCGTACCGCCCGTAACTGAACTTTTATCTCCTCCAGATTCACGAATTACGGGGGCAGATTCTCCTGTTATGGCACTCTCATCAATGGTCGCTAAGCCTTCGATAATCTCACCATCCGTTGGAATAGTATCACCCGCTTCACACACAAAAACATCGCCTTTTTTGAGTTGTGAGGAAGGAACGATAGAGTAGCCCAAGCCCCCCCCGCCCCCGATGGGGGATCTAAAACTGGACTTCAATTCGGACTCGAAAGCTCCCCCATCGGGGGCGGGGGGGGCTTGAGGACTTACCAATTTCGCAGGTGTTTCTTCACGAGTTTTTCTTAAACTATCGGCTTGTGATTTACCACGAGCTTCAGCAATTGCTTCGGCAAAATTGGCAAATAATAAGGTTAAGAATAATACTAAAAAAACAGTAAAATTATAGGCAAAACTTCCTTGCGTGGTTTCGCCCGATAAAATCCAAACGCACACGCCAAACATAATGGCAGTTCCAATTTCAACCGTAAACATCACGGGATTACGAAACATTACGCTTGGATTTAATTTGAAAAAAGATTGCTTTAAAGCCTCTTGAATCAACTCTTTTTGAAATAATGATGTATTGTTAGCTTTCATTTTCTTGGTTTATTTCGTTTATTGGCGAAACTTATCTAAGCGATTATGTCTGAATTTGGATTCGTGGGATTGATGGATTTTTTGGATTAGAAAAAATGGACTCTTAATTTTAATCCAAAAAATCCATAAATCTGACGAATCCAAATTCAGACAGAATCGCCCAAACAAATTTTTTCGTATTATCTCATAGTAAAATACTCCGCAATCGGACCTAATGTTAATGCTGGAAAAAATGATAAGGCAGCAATCAAAGCGATAATAGCAAAGGTCATTAATGCAAAAGTTGAAGTGTCCGTTTGAAGCGTTCCTGCACTTTCTGGAATGTATTTCTTTTGTGCTAAAATGCCCGCAATTGCCACTGGACCAATAATTGGAAGAAATCTTGATATAATTAAGACAAATCCAGTACTGATATTCCACCAAGGCGTATTGTCTCCCAAACCTTCAAATCCACTACCATTATTGGCAGCACTTGAAGTATATTCATAGAGCATTTCACTAAAACCATGAAAACTTGGGTTGTTCAAAGTGCTTGCCGTAAAATCTGGAAAAGCCGTTGCAAATGTTGTTCCAAGTAAGATTAAAAAGGGATGCAACAAGGCAATAATCATGGCAATTTTCATTTCTCTGGCTTCAATTTTCTTTCCCAAAAATTCGGGCGTTCTTCCCACCATTAATCCACTGATAAAAACCGTCAAGATGATAAAAATGAAGTAATTAAGAAGTCCAACCCCACACCCTCCGTAGAAACAATTGGTCATCATTGCTAACATCTGATTCATACCAGAAAGTGGCATAAAACTGTCGTGCATTGAATTGACAGAACCCGTAGAAATGACGGTCGTTGCTATACTCCAATAAGCAGAAGCAGGAGCTCCAAATCTAACTTCTTTTCCTTCCATCGCTCCCATACTGTTGTCAATCCCCATTTTCGTGATGTTTGGATTGCCGTTCATTTCATTATAAATGGTAGGAATTGTTAATAAAAGAAAACCAATCGTCATGACCGCAAAAATTGACCATGCCAGTTTCTTACGGTTCAGAAAATATCCTAAGGCAAAAATTAAAGCAAACGGAATCAACATTTGTGAAACCATTTCAACCATATTTGTCAAATAATTTGGGTTTTCTAAGGGATGGGCAGAGTTTACACCATAAAATCCACCACCGTTTGTTCCCAAGTGTTTGATGGCAACAAATGCAGCTACGGGTCCCGTTGAAACTTGGGTAGTATCACCCTGCATCGTAATCATTTGACCTTTTCCTTCCATCGTCATGGGCGTACCGTTGAGTAATAAAATGGTTGCGACAATAATACAAAGTGGTAATAAGATTCGGGTAGAAGATTTTAGGAAAAAGTTATAAAAATTGCCTAACGTCTCGTAGGAACCTTTTCTGAGGGCATAAAACAGCGTCACGGCGGTGGCTATTCCTGTGGCAGCACTCACAAATTGCAAGAACATCAAGAACAATTGACCCAAATAACTCAGTCCACTTTCTCCCGAATAATGTTGCAAATTGCAGTTTACCAAAAAGGAAATGGTGGTATTAAAAGCTAAATGTGCCGATTGACTTGGATTACCATCAGGGTTTAAAGGCAACCATTCTTGATTCATCAAAACCAACATTCCTAACAAAAACCAAACAAGATTTATCGTCAGTAAGGAAATCATTTGTTGTTTCCAAGTTTGTTCTTGGGAGGCATCAATGCCACTAATTTTGAAGAATAGCCGTTCAATTGAGTTAAAAATAGGGTCTAAGAATGTAGGTTCGTTGCTAAAAACTTTCGCCATGTATCTTCCCAATGGAAAAGCTAACGACAGCGTTAAAACGAACATGGCAACAATGCCGAGTATTTCTGGATTCATTTTCTTGAAGTATTTAAAAATACGTAATTAATTACCGAATTAAAACTTTTCGGGTTTGAGCAGTACGTAGCACATATAGCCAAAAACTGCGAGAGCGATGATGAATATTACTGTCATAATTATATTTTTTCGAGCCAATTAATTGTTTGATAAAGTAAAGCGAAGCACAGAATTCCTGCGACTATTAAAATGAGTGTCATCATGATTTTCAAGTTTTTTGTTATGCCAAAGGATTTACCATTATCATTCCATAATTAAAAGTAATATTATATCTATCTGATTTTCAATTATTTAACAAATATTTGATGATTTTACCCACAAAAAAACCCTATCGTTTTGATAGGGTTGGTCTGTTGTTTTGAAAGGGTTCTACTGGCACACGGATTGAACGGATTAGACACGGATTGAAAAGGATTTTTATTTTGAAAATAAATTTACATGAACAAACAAATATGTAATTAGTATTTTTAAAAATTAAATCCGTGTCTAATCCGTTCAATCCGTGTGCCATCAGCTAATCTTGTACTCCTCCAATTTTCGATACAAAGTAGTCAAAGCAATATTCAACAATTTGGCAGTCTCCGTTTTGTTTCCGTTGGTATAATTCAAAACCTTCTGAATATGGATTTTTTCGGCAATACTCAAATCAAAAGTTGATAGTTTTTTATTATCAATGGTAGTAAAATTTTTATTCGTAAGTTGCTGTAAATCAAAAGGTAAACTTTCTAAATTTAATGTTTCATTTTCCGCTAAAATCACACTTCGCTCAATCACATTTTTCAATTCTCTGATATTTCCTTTCCACGAATGTTGTTTCAAGGCTTCAATGAAATCATCTGTAATCGTATTTATTTTATGGTTTGTTTTTAAAGAAAATGAATTGATGAAACTTTTCGCCAAAGGTTCAATATCAATCACTCGTTCACGCAAAGGAGGCAATTTTATCTGAAAAATGGCGATTCTATAAAACAAGTCTTCTCGAAAATTTCCGCTCTGAATTTCCTTTTCTAAATCACGATTTGTGGCAGCAATAATTCTTACATTTACCTTCTTAGGCTTGTTTTCGCCCACTTTTATGAACTCACCAGTTTCAATAACTCGTAATAATTTTGCCTGTAAATCAATCGCCATTTCCCCAATTTCATCTAAGAAAATAGTACCATTGTGGGCTTCTTCAAACAAACCTTTTTGGTCTTTTGTTGCTCCTGTAAATGAACCAGCCTTATGCCCAAACATCTCACCTTCCAACAAATCTTTACTGAAAGCGGAGCAATTGATTGCCACAAAATTCTGTTTATTTCGATTACTCTCTTGATGAATTGCCTGGGCGAAAACTTCTTTACCCGTACCAGTTTCGCCAGTCAGAAGTACGGTTGTGTCGGTTTTTGAAACCTTTCGGGCTAAGTCAATCGTTTGTAATAATATCTTCGATTTTCCGATAATATTTTCAAAAGAGTATCGTTCGTTAAGACGTTTTTCTAACTGAACAACTCGCCTTGCTAAAACCACTTTTTCAAGGGCACGATGCAACAAGGGTAATATTTTGTTGTTATCATCTCCTTTTATGATATAATCAAAAGCACCATTTTTGATTGCTTGCACACCATCAGGAATATTTCCATAAGCTGTCAAAAGAATAATCTCAATAAACGGAAATTTGTCTTTTATCTTTTTGGTTAATTCAACACCGTTTCCATCTGGCAGTTTCACATCGCACAGTACCACATCGAAATCTTCTCGGTCAAGTTTATTCAATCCTGTTTTGCAATCTCCTGCAACTTGCACATCAAAACCTTCCAAGCTAATAATTCTTGAAAGCAGGGTTCTGATTTTTTCTTCGTCGTCTATGATTAAAACTTTTTTCATATTGAATTTATTAGAGGCTTTAAACAAAAATCGGTACTGAAAACTCAGTACCGATTTTTGTTTAAAAGTTTTGAATTGAATTTAATCAATCCAAGAAAACTTATATTCCAGTTCTGGAATTTTGATTCTGTCCGTCAAACGAGTTAAACGCTCAGGCAAACGCATCAAATAATCTTGTGCTTTGGTTGCTGCCTCATTCAGACCTGTCATGGTCGAAACGTTCCAATCTGTTAATAAAATATCTAAAATATCTACGTAATCTTTGGCAGTGTAAACCCCCAAACGTTGTGCTGCATCCGAGAAATGACCATAAACTCCACCTTTTTCACCGTTCAATTCACGAAGAAAATGAGCGGGCATGACAATTTTTTGTTTCATCATATCGGAAAAAGCAATCATCATTTCTGAAGGATCAATTTCAAAAATACTCGAAATAAAACTCTTATATGCCTTATGATGACGCATTTCATCTGCCGCAATCATCAAACAAATTTTTGACAAATAGGCATTTCCGTGCTGTTTGGCTAATGTTCCAGTGCGTTTATGAGAAATATTGGTTGCCAATTCCTGAAAAGACGTGTACATAAAAGTCTTGTACGGATCGTCATCAGTTTTAATATCAAAACCATCGGCAATCAAATACTGCGTTGACGTTTCAACGGCTTTCATGTTCACCCGACCAGACAAATAAACGTATTTACTCAATAAATCTCCGTGACGATTTTCCTCCGCCGTCCAAGCCCGTGTCCAGCGAGCCCAACCTTGTGGGTCATTTGTCATTTCTACACCCTTCACCACCATAATTGATGATTCGTAAGTTGGCAATGCCTCCTCCGTAATCATATCACCAATAAGCACCGCCCAATAGTCGTAGGGCAGTTCTTTGGCAGCTTTTTGAATTTCTCTTACCTCATCGAAAAAAGATTCTTTGCTGGGGTCTGGCAGAAAGTCCGATGGTTGCCAGTTTTTATCAATCGGAACTAAGTATTTATCCACAATGCCGTCCATTCCAAGGGCAAGGTGATTCATTACTTCTATTCTTTCATTTATTTTGTCCATGATTTGATGTCAGTCGTGGTTTTATAAATTATTTGCAAAAAAAATTCAGTTAATTAAAGTACAAAGTTACTGTTTATTTATAATTTTTTTCCTGATAATTGTCACTATATTGATGAATAACTATTTAATTAACGATTAAAATCAATAATAGTTGCGTTTATTTTATCTCAATTTAATATATTTGTAACGCTTCCATTGGTATATTCAGACCCCGTAAGATATTCCCATTTTTGGTCGTGAACGGAAGAATAAACAATTCGGGTTTTTATTTTAAGAAGTGCTTCAGTGAATAATCTTGAAGAATTTGCTCCTTGAATTGAAGCATGGACAATCTCTTCGTTTTGAGCAATTACTCCCCCCGAAATTAGTTCTTGAAAACTTGATTGATATTGAATCTTTCCCCTACTGCCTTCCTTTATAATATCTTCAACAAGTTTTTGAATACTGTAATACGTTTTTCCTTTGTACTGATAAGTTACAGATTCAATAATGGCAGGTCCCACTCCTTTATTATATAATTTAACCTCCATTATGTTTTTTGTAGAATCTTTGGTTTCTGTTCTAAAAGGTTCAAACTGCAAATGAGCCCAAGCCGCAGCATGAAGATATTTATGTTGATAATAAGTCTGCATGAGTGAAACCCCTAAGGCACAGACACTTACAATGGTTGCCATAGTGGCTAAAATGGCTTGATTCGAGATAGTTTTTCCAAATAATTTCATGTGCAGTTAATGATTTAAGGACGACTTCCTTTTGAAGGAAGTCGTCCTTGTAAGAAACTAAAAGTTTTTGTCAATTAGGTAAATCATGGATGCCATTGATGCCGCTCCCATTTCTAATTCACGCTGATTGACGGTTTCAAAACGGTCGTTTGAGGCATGATGATATTCAAAATAACGTTGTGGGTCGGGCTTGAAACCAACTAATATTGTCCCTTGCGGAGCCAAAGGACCAATGTCAACGCCACCAGAACCTCGCTCAATTTCATTTAAACCATAAGGTGAGAGTAAATTACGGAATCCTTGAATTTTTGATAATATTTCAGCCGAGCCTCCTTGAACACCAAACCCTCTTGGGGTGAAACCTCCATTGTCTGATTCCATCGCAAAAATGTGCTTTTCGTTATTGGTTTTTGCCAAATCTGCATACTTAATTCCTCCTCTATTTCCGTTCTCTTCGTTCATGAATAAAACTACTCTAATGGTATGTTTTGGCTTGATATTCAAGGCTTTAAACATTCGCAAAACTTCCATTGATTGCGCAATTCCTGTGCCATCGTCGTGGGCTCCTTGTGCCAAATCCCATGAGTCTAAATGTCCACCAACAACAATAATTTCATCTGGTTTTTCAGAACCTTTTATTTCTGCAACCACATTGTGCGAAGGTGCATCTGGCAAGGACTCACAAGACTGGCGGAAATAGAATTTTAAGTTTGGATTTTCCTTTAAAGTTTTACTTAATAAACTTGCTGCATTCGTACTCAAGGCTGCCGCTGGAATTAATGGCACACCCGTTGCATATTGCATAGAACCTGTATGAGGAAAATCATTTTCTGTACTACTCAACGACCTGATAATTACCCCAATAGCACCCATTTTCGAGGCTTCGTTTGCTCCACTTCTCCGTTGATCGCCCGCTTGTCCGTAAGCTTCAAAAGTATTGATTTTGGTAGGATCCATTGGGCGATTGAAAAAAACAATTTTGCCCGTACATTTTTCTTTGCCCAAATCTCGTAATTCTTGAAAAGTTTTCACTTCAATTACCTCCGCTGTCAGTCCCTTTTCAGGTGTATTAATTGAACCTCCCAAAGCTACAAGTGGCACAGATGTTCTTGTTTTCCCGTTTAAAATATAACCCTCCTCTTTCTTACCCCGAACCCAATGAGGAACCATGACATCTTGGAGAAAAACTTTATCGTAACCTCCTGATTCTAAAAGGTTCTTACCCCAATTGACCGCCTTTTTTGCACCTTCCGAGCCACTCAATCGGGGTCCAATTTTGGTGGTGAGTTCACGCAACCATTCATAAGATTTTCCATTGCCGAGGGCTTCGTTGAAGAATTTACGGATTGTGGTCGAATCACTGTCTTGTGAATAGCCTGATAATGAGAGTGTTAATAAAATAATTGTTGTGAAGTTTGTTTGTTTTTTCATTGGGAATTTGGTAATTGTTGCATTGTGTATGTTTTCAAGTTCAATTTAGCACTTTCTGCTAAGATTTGCTCTAAGAATTTTATATCAAAGCCATATTCATTCTCTTTCTGGGTAGATTTCATCAATGGTTTATGCCCAAACATCATCATTATCGAACCTTCCTCCGATGCTCTTTTTAACCCTTTTTTAATGTCTTCAATTGTCAATTTTGCACTCGTATCAATCAATAAAGCATTTACTTTTTGTGTACCATCATGTTGATAAAAAATTTCGTCTATCTCTTCTATTTCATGGGTATAATCATAATTCCAAAGGGTTCTGGTTTTCATTGAAACGTCTCTGAGAAGAATAAAATATTTCAATAATTCACGGTCAGAATACCACATTTGTGAACCTCCTGGATGAGCAAAAGTTTTGGGAGAGAAACCTTGTTTTTTCATAGTTTTAAGGGCAGGAAAAATTTCATTGTTCATATATTCATCCAAAGAAAAATCCCAAATGTAGTACATCGAACGCACGTGCATTGCTCCATGACACCCAATCTCATTTCCTTCCTTTTCAAATTGATGAAGTAAGTTTACCTCTTCATCCGAAAGACTGTCAGGTTGAGTAATATAAAAAGTGCATTTTGCGTTATACTTTTTCAGAAGTGGTTCTAATTGAGACCATTCTTTCACAAATTTATCATCGAAAGAAATAGCTATTCCAGCTTGCGGAGTGGCTTTTTTTTGTTTACAAGCGATAAATACCACCAATAATATGATAAAATAAAGTTTATTTTGCATAGTTTTACAATATTTTAATCTCACCTTTTCGAATTGCGAGTTATCACACAAAGATGTGATAACATACCAACCGTAAAACGCAACCGTTCTACAAAAATTTTTGTTTAATACTGAGAAAACTAACATACAACAAATTTAAAATGTATATCAAACCAAAAATTTTTCAGCAATTTCCAGAATTAATTGCCGTTGAAAGTAATCGAAAAGGAGGAGTTAGTAAAGCACCCTTTACTTCCTTAAACTTAGGACTTCATACGGACGATACCCCTGAAAGCGTATCACAAAATCGGAAACTTTTTTTCGAGAATCTTGGCATTAAAACAAGCCGAGTTACTCAGAGCTATCAAGTTCATAAAGATAAGATTTTAAAAGTTACCCGAAGCAGAATTTATGAAGGATATGACTCTCTGATTACCGAAAATTCCAATACTTTCCTATCCGTGTCAGTAGCGGACTGCACTCCAATATTGATATATGATGCTAAAAATCAGGCAGTTGCTGCGGTTCATGCGGGATGGAAAGGAACGGTTTTAGACATCACAGCTAAGACCATTCAACGAATGCGAGAGGAGTTTAAAACTAACCCAAAAGACTGTTACGTATATGTGGGAACATGTATTGACGAAAATTCTTTTGAAGTCGGCGAAGATGTGGCCGCTATGTTCACTTACGATGTAAAACGCTTGGATAAAAGTGGGAGAAAACCCAAATTTTATGTGGATTTAAAAAAGGCAAATGTAACCCAATTATTAAAATGTGGTGTGCCTGAAAATCAAATTGAGGTATCTTCATTTTCAACCGTTTTAAATAATGATATCTATTTCTCTCATCGAAAGGAAAAAGGAAAAACTGGAAGAATGATTGCTTTGATTGGTGTTAAAAAGGATAAAGTGACTTGATAATTAGCAGTAAATTTGAATATCTTAAGATTTATATTTCAATATCCCGAAAGTTTTTTTCTAACTTTCGGGATATTTGCATTTTATGGCAACACATTATTTTCAAAGAACACAAAATTCAAAATGATTGAAATTTATTCAGAACGATTACGACTTATACCACTTGATAATCAATTACTTACCATCTGGAATACCGAAGGAAGAAATGTAATGGAGGTTCGTTTAGGACTTAATCCCTCCAATTGGCAAATAGCCGATTTCGACCGAATTGAAACCGAAGATGCCCTCCAGAATTTCTGGCTTCCGATGACCGCCGAACATCAAGGAGATTTCTTTTGGTTTACCAGTTGGGATATTGTTTTAACATCCGAAAATATTTCCATTGGAGGAATAGGATTCGCAGGATTTCCAGACCAAGAGGGCGTTACGATGGTTGGCTATTTCATCGATGGAAATTACCGTGAAAAGGGTTATGCCACCGAAGCCTTGAATTGTTTAATTAATTGGGCGAGATTAGAACCTGCCTTAAAAACTATCATTGCTGATACACCTTTTTTCAATTTACCTTCTCAAAATGTCCTAAAAAAGGCGGGATTTAAAGAATTTGCCATTGGTGAAACAGTTCATTTGAATGAGAAAATTCAGACGAAGAATTGGCGGTTGGTTATTCGAAGTTAATTCTTCCGCATATCCTCTGGCACAACCTTCTTTTTTGAAATGGTAATATATGTTCCAATCAAAATCATTCGGTTGGCGGTTGGTGTGATCGATATACGAGTTTTGCCATCATCAGAATACCGATAGTTAAAGATTCTTTCCAATCCCAAAACATTATCAACCGACAAATAAATGACCATAAAATGTCCTTTGATATTGGTTAAATAATTTGCTCCAAAACTCACGTTGTGTACGTCAGGCGTGCGTTCAGATAGGAAATCAGGATTGTTTGGGTTGTAATACGGACGACCACTGGTGTATGAATACGTTGCAGAAACGGTCATGGTTGGCTTGGCAATAAAATGCTTATAAATCACATTCAAATTATGGTTTGATACAAAAGTTGGCTGTGCTTCTGACACATAATTACCAAACAATCTTTTTGAATCACAATAGCTATAATTTGCCCATATTTCACCATTTTTCACCGTTTTCAAATCACGGAAAAATACATCAATGCCTTGGGCAAAACCATACCCAGAATTATCGGTTTTTCCACTTGGAAAGCGTTGTGGATTCACATCAAAATAGCCTACTGTCGAGGAATATTCTCTTACTAAATTATCGTAGTTTTTATGATATCCCTCTACTCTAAAAGTACGCTTATTTTTGATGATTTGATAGTTCAAAACGGCATGAGTTGCGTTCTCAAATTGCAAGGCTTTATTTTTGTAATAATACTGATGGTCAGGGGTTTGATAAAATTTTCCACCCGCAACTGATACTTGTGAATACGCTCCCGTTTTATAAGCCAAAGAAAATCTTGGGGCGAAATTAAAACTTGAAGCCAAAGACGAATATTCTCCCCTCACTCCTATTCTTCCAGCTAATTTTCGAGTAATATAAAATTCTGATTCAGAGAAAATAGCTCCGTAGTTGTCCGTCAAGGAATAATTATATTTTGCATTTTCAGCGGTAGCGGTTTTATCAATCATTAATCCATAATTTGCTGAATGTCCTTCCATACCAAAAAGTAAATTATTATTACCCTCAAACGAGCGAATAATCGTGCTTCTAAATTGCGACCGTTGTTCGGTTTTTTCTAAGGTCGTTGCTCCCGACTTCAAGGCATCCAAATTATATGAATAGGATGCTCCCGATTTTAAAACCCAAAGTGCTTCTTTGTCTAAAACTTTTTGGTGAGTGCTGGTTATCAGTAAATTATTGTTTTTAATCCCAAATTCAGTCAGTATATTATTGTCTTCTTGGTTCTTGAACATCATGCCCGAGGCACTTCTACTATAAACAACATCCGCCTTAAAATTCTCGCCAGCAGATGGTTTCAAACGGTAAGAGGTAGAAATGTTGATACCCTCGGGGATTTTTACCCAATTAATATTTTGTGGATAAACAGCAAACAAAGGTGCTACGTTATTGTAATCAACAGTTCCACTAATCGAATGATTATCAGATAGATGCGTATATCCAAGAGAGGCCTGGGCAAAATTCAAATTAACGACATAACCCGATTGAATGGCTAAATCTGTGGTATTCATTGCCAAAACCGCCGACAACGCCTGACCGTATTGAACTGAATATCCTCCCGTTGAAAAAGCCTGACCTTTGAATTGGAAAGGAGCAAATCTGGCACGTGAAGGCACATCGGGCGAAGGCGTATTAAAAGCATTTTGAACCGTTAAACCATCAATCAAAATCTTGGATTCTTGGGCTGAACCTCCTCGTACAAATAATCCAGTGGACTCGCCATTGCGTTGCGAACCAGGGGTCAGAAGCGTCATGGTTTGAGCTACGTCATATCCACTTCCCGCCGCCGTAACCATGTCAATCGGTTTTATAAAAGTGGTTTTCTTTTCGTCAGATGCCTCAAAAGTTCCTGCCGTAACCGTTACAGTATTCAATTCATTGGCAGTTTCTCGCATTTTTACAGTTAAATTCAAAACTTCATAATTCAACATAACTTTCTGATTATAAGCCTCATAACCAACGAAAGTAACTGTAATTACTTGCTCATTTTTTTCAGAAGTTTTGAATTGAAAGTTACCCTCTGCATCGGCTGTTGCTCCATCATACGACCCTTTCAAAGAAATATTTGCTCCTGAAAGACCTTTGCCCTTTTCGTCCACCACTTTTCCTTTTAAAGTTGTTTGTCCGAACGTTGTAGTCGTAATGAATAATAAAAATAGGGTGAGTAAATGGGTAAAAGTTTTCATCGGAGTATTTGTTTTAAAGTAAGATAGTCAAATCTCTAACAGGTTAGAAACCTATTCTACTTATTGATTTATAATTCAAAACAAATACATTGGGTGAGATTTTAGCATAAATTTCCGATGAACTTAGGAATTTTAAGAGTGAAATGGGGATTTATTTGAGGGGAATTCTAAGTAATTTTGTTTTACAATTAGGCAAAACGTTGTGAAGGTTAAAAACCTTCACAACCTTAGATTTTGAAAATGAATTACAGCTCAAACAATTCCTTAATCGAATCCCCAAAAGTCCCCCCCGAAATCAACTTAGTTTGCCCCTTATCCTTCATCACAATTTGGTATTTACTATTAAAATGTTTTTCGATTTCTTTTATCTTTTGAGTGTTGATAATATTCGCCCGACTAATTTGAAGAAAAGGCGGATTGGGGAGTTTTTCAGAAAGGATTCCGATGGTGTAACTCGTTAAATATTTTTGACCGTCTATGGTCAGTAAAAATACATATTTATCCTCAGCTTCAAAATGACTAATATCCTGTAAATCAATGAGTAATATTTTATTTCCAGTCTTCACAGAGATTGAACTTATGGCTTTTTTAGGACGCATTGTTTCAATCATTTTTAAGATATTTTCATCAAATTGGTTGGGCCTTTTTGGGGTAATAGAAGCCTTCCAATTTTGCAGTTTTTGGACGGTTTTATCCAATCGTTCGGTTTCGATTGGCTTCAAGAGGTAGTCAATCGAATTCTCTTCAAAAGCCTTGATGGCATACTCATCATAAGCCGTTGCGAATACCACCAAAGGCATGTGCGTCAGGTGAGAAAGCATCTCAAAACCAGTCATAACAGGCATTTCAATATCCAAGAAAATCAAATCGGGACGGAGCGTTTCAACCATTGAAAGTCCTTCGGCTCCGTTGTTTGCCCTTCCTATTATTTCAAAGGTATTTTCGTATTTTGATAAGAGACGTTCTAATCGGCTGATGGCTAATTTTTCGTCGTCGATGAGTAGCGTTTTGAA
>JAYVIV010000123.1:0-7732 GCA_043769985.1 Arcicella sp. | reverse complement strand
ATATGATAAAAAGAAAGTTTATAGTTATTTAAGATATTCTGGAAAACAAAAATTATTGTTTGTTTGTAATTTTAATAATTCTCAACAACAGGAGATTCGTTTAAATATTCCTGAAGGAGCATGGAATGCTATGGAGCTGAAGATGGATAAAAAACTGCTATTGAAAGGGAAGTTTAATCAAAAAAATCAGATAGAAATTGAAGCCGAAAATCCGATTACTTTAAAAGTTTCACCAAATTCAGTTTTGATTTATGAAATTTTAGAGAAAAAATAGTAATTTTCGCCTTAATCCATTAACCAAATTTTATGAACGAAATCAATAAACCACGTTTAAGCCTTGCACAAATTATCAATATGAGTGTCGGTTTTATGGGTATTCAATTTGGATTTGCATTGCAAAATGCCAACACAAGCCGTATTTTTTCAACGCTTGGTGCTAATGCAGATGACATTCCAATCCTTTGGGTTGCCGCACCGCTAACTGGACTTTTGGTGCAACCTATCATCGGATATATGAGTGATAGAACTTGGCATCCAAGGTGGGGGAGGAGAAGACCTTTCTTTTTTGCAGGGGCAATTTTAGCGACAATCGCTTTGGTTTTAATGCCTCAATCAACTGAATTATGGATGGCAGGTGCCTTGCTTTGGATGATGGATGCCTCAATAAACGTGTCTATGGAGCCTTTCAGAGCTTTTGTTGGTGATATGTTACCTAATAATCAGAGAACAACGGGTTTTTCAGTTCAAACTTTTTTCATTGGTGTTGGAGCCATGATTGCTTCAGCTCTCCCTTCGGTTTTAGATTACTTTGGAGTGCCAAATACTGCCGCTGTTGGGGTTGTTCCAGATACAGTTCGATGGTCATTTTATATCGGTGCGGTCGCATATTTTTTGTGCATCCTTTGGACAATTTTAAAAACGGAGGAATATCCACCCGAGGATATGGCTGTTTTTGAGAAAGAAAAAAGTGAAATGAACTTTATGCACGGCGTGAATGAGACCGTTACTGGATTATTCAAAATGCCAACTGTGATGAAACAATTGGCTTGGGTTCAATTCTTTTCATGGTTTGGATTATTTTGTATGTGGATTTTTACAACAAATGCCGTTACAAAAAATATCTTCGGTTCAACCGACCCAACTTCGACAGTTTACAATGATGGAGCTAATTTTGTAGGAATATGTTTTTTGGTCTATAATGGAGTTTCAATGATTTTTGCCTTGTTTTTACCAACAATTGCTTCAAAAGTGGGTAGAAAAATGACTCATATTTTTTGTTTGGTGGCGGGTGGTTTAGGCTTAATTTCTATCATGTTTGTGAGTTCAAAAGTCGCTTTAATTCCTTGTTTTATTGGAATCGGTTTTGCCTGGTCAAGTATTTTAGCGATGCCTTATGCGATGCTTTCTGGAAGCCTACCTGCCAACAAAATGGGATATTTTATGGGAGTTTTCAATTTCTTTATTGTGATTCCCCAAATCATAGCCAGTCTGGGTTTATCAAAATTTATGAATTTTGCACACTTAGAACCTATTCACATCGTTACATTGGGTGGTGCATCATTAATAATCAGTGCATTGCTAACCTTACGTGTTCAAGATAATGAATAAAATTAATCCTAATAAGAAAAGCCTTGTAAGTCTATCATCGACTTGCAAGGCTTTTTGTTTTTTAACAATCCTTATTTCAATCAGCTTTTCGCTAAACTCAAAACCCTATCTCCAAGAATCTGACGAAGAGATTTACAACCGAAAAATTCAAAATGCAAAAGGTATTGCTTTGGATGATTTTACGTTAAATATTGCCAAAAGTTTTTTAAATCGTCCTTACAAAGCCCATACTTTGGAAGGAAACCAGAATGAAAAATTAGTTGTTAATCTGCGAGAATTTGACTGTTCAACTTTCGTAGAATCCTGTATTGCGATGGGATTAACTTATCGGAAAGATGATATTTCTTTTGAAAAATTCCAGAAGTATTTACAAAGACTCAGGTATTATAAAAACGGTAAGATAAAAGGATTTGAATCTCGAATAAATTATTTCTCAGATTGGCTCTACACGCATCATGAAGACGGTTTATTGATTGATATAACGCCCACAATGGGGGGAATTCCTTGGACGAAAAATGTCAATTTTATGAGTACACACTGGAACAAATATCCTTTCCCGAAGGATATGGAACTTCTTGGAAAAATTATAAAAATTGAAGAAAAAATTAATAGCCAAAATTATACTTTCATTCCAAAATCAAAAGTAAAATCAATTGAAAATCAATTTCTGAATGGTGATATTATCGGAATAACTACAAACATTGATGGTCTGGATATTGCGCACGAGGGATTCGCAATCCGCTTACAGGATAAACGAGTATATTTACTTCATGCTTCTTCTGATTTTAAACGAGTTATGGTAACCGATAAGCCATTGGCAGAGTATTTGGCAAAGAATAAAAACCAAACAGGCATCATGGTTGCTCGTCTGAAATAGGTTATTGACTATTTAACCTTTATCTTTATTAAAACTCCAAAACCCTTGTACGTCTTCGCAAGACTTACAAGGGTTTTTTGTTGGAAATATGAATGAGCAAGAGCAAAAATTTGAGTTATTGATTGAAGGGATTTTGGAAAATGGGTTTGCCATTTGTGATGATTTCTTAGATGAATGTGATGTTGAGAATCTCTTAAAAACTTTCTCTGCTCGTTATGAGCAAGGAAAATTCAAAGATGCAAGTATAGGAAAGTCAAATGAAGTTCAAAAAAATATTGAAATTAGAGGCGATGAAATTCTGTGGCTTGAAACTAATTCTGTTGATTTATCCGAGAGGGTTTTGTTGGATAAGAATCAGGCTTTTGTCAATTATTTAAACCAGACTTGTTACTTGGGAATTATTAATACCGAAATTCACTTCGCCAAATATGCGGTCGGAAAATTTTATCGTCGTCACAGAGATACTTTTCAAAGTAAAAAAGGGAGGATTTTATCCGTAATTTATTATCTGAATATAGGTTGGATTCCAGAGAACGGTGGAAATCTAATTATCTACACTACTAAAAATAATCTTGAAACTTCCATTTCAATTGCCCCATTAGCGGGTAGAATGGTTTGTTTTGAAAGTGAAAAATTAGACCATGAAGTCACAGAAGCATTTTCTGAGCGATTTAGTGTTACAGGATGGCTGTTGAATTCAATTAAATAACAAAATAATTGTTGTAGAAAATTGGGGAAAATTGGGGAGTTTGACTTATTTATTCATTAAAAATGAAATTTCTTTCAAAAAATAGACTCCTACTGATAGCCAACAGGTTAGATATTTTTTTCTTCAAATCTTTTATTTTAAACTTCATTTATTCGTTATGGAACGATATTTTAGTGTTTTGCCGTGTGATTGTACAAACTATCAAAATCACAATATAACACAAAATGAAAAAACATACTTTCAAATTCATCGTATTAATGCTTTTGGCTGGCAACTTAGCGACCGCCCAAAACTTGTCTTTCGGTCCAATGGTGGGGCTTAACGTAACTTCTTTATCAGGTAAAACAAACGTATCTTCAAAGGCGGGACTTTTGGCAGGGGGCTTCTTTAATTACAGTAGTAAGAATTGGTTTGGCTTAGGTGTACAGTTTTTGTACAATCAAATGGGGGCAAAATTAGATGCACCTGCTGAAGAAATTAATTTAAATTATTTGCAAGTGCCTGTTTTGTTCACCTATTATTTATCGGGTCAAAATACTCCTGGTTCTTTTCGTCCAAAACTCTTTGCTGGTCCTCATGTAAACTTTTTGTTGAATGCTAAAAATAAGGTTGGTAACGATTTGAATCCTAACAGTACATTTTATAAAGATACTGAATTGGGGGTAACCTTAGGCGGAGGTTTCAACTATGCTTTACAAAATCAAATGTGGATTAATGTTGATGCACGTTATGGAATTGGCTTAACTGACGCTACTCAAGCACCAAACACAAATATTACAAACAGAGGTTTCGGTGTTACAGTTGGAGTTAGCTTTCCAATTGGAAATATTTAATCCTAAATAATAAAAAATCTAAAACTTAATACAATTGATTTGTATTAAGTTTTAGATTTTTTAATTTTCTTTTATCCTCAAATCAAATTCAAAATCTTCAACTTCTACAATTCCAAGTCTTTTGAAGTCTTGATGTTGGTGATTTATCAAATAGTTATATTCATTCTTGATTATTGCAGAAGGTACTCTTAATATACAAGATTCAAAATCTTGAATCCATTTATCTCCTACAGCTTGACACCTTGGATAATTATCGTGGTCACTCCAACTCTCGGGCAGTAAACTTAAATCTACATCTTTGATTTCCAAATCATCTGGAATTTCTATTACTGTTAATTTGAAGGGTGTTTTTAACCTGTCCGCATTTAAGTGTACCACCATCTCTAAACATGCGAGTGCCCTTGATGAGGCTGAGTAACAAGTGTAAATCCCATTTGAATTCCATCGGGCTGCAAAGCCTGAACCCCTTAAATTCCCTGCCCATTTTTCAGTAGTTATTCTAAAAACATTCATTTGTATTAGTTTAAGCAGTTGCACCAAATTCAATTCTGTATAATTCCTCCATCACCAATTCAATTCCACCTGAAGTTTCCATCAACTCAACAGGAACTTGCCAGCCTAAACCGTAGGCAGGTTTTTGAATCCAACGACGGAATGCCTCTAACTCGCCAAAGATTTCTGTGCCTTTTCTGAAAAGGGCAATAATCTTTAAAGCATGTTCACTACTTACCACATCCAAATTCTTATCTTCTTGTGTATAGCGAGTAATGGTTTTTGCCGAGGTATTAAATAATTGAGCAATTTGCTCTTTCTTGAATCCAGAAAGCATAATAATATCATAGTAAGCCTTTGAACTCAACCCTTTGCGAGCATTAAAAACAATAGAAATATTATCACGAATTTGTGAGTCATACTTAGCATAAATGGCTGCTTCTTCTTGAACTAACATGGCTTTATTTGTTTAAATATAATGTGCATTTCAAAATAACGGAAATTTGTCCACAAAAGCAAGACAATTTTCCATTTTCTTCAAACTGTAAACAAAAAAGGGTTAGTGAAATGAATCACTAACCCTTTTTTAATTAGAAAATAATGGCATAATTTTATAAAATATGTCTTTAAATCCTAAAACTGTTTGTCTTATTTCTTATTAACACGAATGGAAATTCTACGATTTGCAGAGCGTCCTTCTTCAGTATCATTTGTAGCTACTGGATTTTCTTGCCCGTAACCTTCTGATTCCAAACGAGCATCCGTAATTCCTAATTTAATTAATTCTGCTTTGACCGTTGAAGCTCTATCACTTGATAATTTTAAATTATCATTTGCATTTCCAACGTTATCAGTATATCCACCTAACTTAATAGCAACACTTGGATAGGCTTTCAAAATCTCAGCTATATTCTTCAATTGTTCTTCCGACTCTGGTTTTAAGGTTAATTTACCAGTTTCAAAAGTTAAACGGTCAAAATCAAACCAAGTTGTTTTGTTGACAACTGCATCTTTATCTTCAATAAACTTTAATAAATTATTCTCAATACCATTCTCTGGAATATTCAAAGTTATACCCGAAGAAAGGGCTTTATCCATTTTCGCTCCCAAGTTCTTAATTCCCTCAGAAACAGGAAGTTCAGAGGCTAATTGTGGAGTCATTGCCTCAATATTCATTCCTGACATTGATTTTGTAGTTGAAGAATCAACGGCAATATATGGAGCAATTACTAATGAAACGATTGACATTAATTTAATCAAGATATTCATAGAAGGACCTGAAGTATCTTTAAATGGATCACCAACCGTATCACCAGTAACAGCCGCTTTATGAGGCTCAGAGCCTTTTTTATACTTCACACCGTCAATCATAACCCCCTTTTCAAAAGATTTTTTGGCATTATCCCAAGCACCACCCGCATTTGACTGGAAAATTCCCATCAATACACCCGATACTGTTACACCAGCCAATAAACCTCCTAAAATCTCAGGAGATGAAGTATCAGCAAAGACACCTTTAAAACCAAAACCTACTAAAACTGGGGTAATCAAAGCAATAGCACCTGGCAAAATCATCTGTCTGATGGATGCCTCCGTTGAAATAGCCACACATTTTTCGTATTCTGGTTCTGTTTGATATTCCATAATTCCAGGAATCTCACGGAATTGACGACGAACTTCATTTACCATTTCCATCGCCGCTTTTCCAACCGCTGAAATACACAAAGCCGAGAAAATAAATGGAATCATACCGCCCACGAATAAACCTGCTAAAACAGGAGCTTTGTAAATATCAATTGAATCAATGCCTGCAATACCCACAAAAGCGGCAAATAATGCTAATGAAGTCAAAGCTGCCGAAGCAATGGCAAATCCTTTACCTGTTGCCGCTGTTGTGTTGCCAACTGCATCTAAATTATCAGTACGCTCACGAACCTCCGCAGGCAATTGAGACATTTCAGCAATACCACCCGCATTATCCGCAATTGGTCCGAAAGCATCAATCGCTAATTGCATAGCCGTTGTTGCCATCATACCCGCCGCCGCAATCGAAACACCGTAAATTCCAGCAAAATGGTAAGAGAAAATGATACCAGCCGCCAAGGTTAAAATTGGTAAAACGGTTGATTCCATACCCACTGCCAAACCACCAATAATATTCGTAGCGTGTCCTGTACCCGATTTTTCAATAATTGACATAACTGGACGCTTACCCATTGCAGTGTAATATTCAGTAATAATCGACATTAAAGTACCCACCACTAAACCAACGATGATTGCATAAAATACGTCCATTCTATCGAAAGAGAAGCTACGTAGAGTAATTTCTCCTTCTGGTAAAATATAGATAACTAAGAAATAACAAGCAATTAAAGTTATTACAATCGAAGCCCAGTTACCAATATTCAAGGCATTTTGTACTGAAGAATCCTCACCTTTAATACGCACAAAGAAAGTTGAAACCAAAGAAGCTAACAAACCAGCACCAGCAATCAACATCGGCAATAAAACGGGTGAAAATCCACCAAAATTATCAGTAACACTAATTTCTTGACCCAAAACCATCGTAGCTAAAATTGTTGCTACGTAAGAACCAAATAAATCAGCACCCATACCAGCAACGTCACCAACGTTATCACCTACATTATCCGCAATAGTGGCAGGATTACGAACATCGTCTTCTGGAATTCCAGCCTCAACTTTACCTACTAAGTCAGCTCCAACGTCGGCTGCTTTTGTATAGATACCTCCACCCACACGAGCAAAAAGGGCAATTGATTCTGCACCTAATGAGAAACCTGCTAAAACTTCGATAGCGGTCTTCATTTCGTCAGAAGTCAGTAATTTACCTTCCGCAAACATATAATAGAAAGTGATAAACAAACCACTTAAACCCAACACTGCCAAACCTGCAACACCCATTCCCATCACAGAACCACCTGTAAATGAAACATTGAGGGCTTTTGCCAAAGAAGTACGAGCCGCCTCCGCAGTACGAACGTTTGCTTTGGTAGCAACTCTCATTCCGATATAACCCGCCGTTGCTGAGAATAATGCTCCCAATAAAAATGCGGCTGAAATCCAAGGAGAAGAGTGAATTGGATGTTCGGCAGTTCCTTTGTCAGAACCTAACCAGAACAATAAAATGGCTGTTGGAATAGCAAAATAAGCCAAAACTTTCCATTCAGCTTTCAAAAATGCAATAGCTCCATC
>JAYVIV010000122.1:0-19930 GCA_043769985.1 Arcicella sp. | reverse complement strand
GAATGTCCAATTGAGGTAGCGATACCTTCTTTGCCTTTAAAATCCAAAGCCATTACACCCACATTATTCAAGGGCAATTGCAAAGCACCCGCACATTGCTGTTTGGCAACTCGTCCACCCACACATCTATCCACTTTATTGGTAAGCCAATCTTTACACGCAACTGCTTCTAATTGAAGCACTTGATTTAAATATTCTTGAATATTAGCAACAGAATAGCTTAAGTCTGTATAATTTCTTTCGATGGTTCTGTCCTCCATAATTACTTTCGGAGAACTCCCAAACATATCTTCAATCGCAAAATCCATCGGTTTGATGCCCGTTGATTTTGATTGAAAAGTAAAACGTTGATTGTTTGTAACCTCACCCACCACATACATCGGAGAACGTTCACGGTCGGCAATGCGTTGAAGGATTTCCAAATCTTTTTCACCAATCACCAACCCCATCCTTTCTTGCGATTCATTTCCGATAATTTCTTTGGCAGAAAGCGTTGGGTCGCCTACTGGTAATCTATCCAAATCAATCAACCCGCCCGTTTCTTCAATCAATTCCGAAAGGCAGTTCAAGTGTCCGCCCGCACCGTGGTCGTGAATAGAAACAATCGGATTATGGTCAGCTTCCACCATGCCTCTGATGGCGTTTGCAGCCCTTTTTTGCATTTCTGGATTGGAACGTTGAATGGCATTTAATTCAATACCAGAACCCAAAGCACCCGTATCAGCCGAAGAAACTGCCGCTCCGCCCATCCCAATTCGGTAGTTTTCACCACCCAAAATCACCACTTTATCGCCTTCGGTTGGTTTTTGTTTGATGGCTTGATCTTCTTTTCCGTAACCAATGCCTCCCGCCAACATAATCACTTTATCGAAGCCTAATTTACGATTTTTTAGTTCTCCTCCATCGGGGGAGTTAGAGGGGGTTTCTTCGTGTTCAAAAGTCAAAACTGAGCCTGCAATCAAAGGTTGACCGAATTTATTCCCAAAATCAGACGCACCATTGGAGGCTTTTATCAAAATATCCATCGGCGTTTGGTACAACCAATCACGTTCCGACATTCCATTTTCCCAAGGACGATTTTTTTCTAAACGAGAATACGAAGTCATGTAAACCGCCGTTCCTGCCAAGGGCAATGAACCTTGTCCACCCGCCAAACGATCACGAATTTCACCGCCCGCACCCGTGGCAGCACCGTTAAAAGGCTCAACGGTTGTGGGGAAATTATGGGTTTCCGCTTTTACGGAAATCACAGAATCGAATTCCTTTTCAGCGTAAAAATCGGGCTTATCGGCAGTGTTTGGGGCAAACTGGACTACTTTTGGTCCTTTGATGAAGGCAACGTTATCTTTGTAAGCAGAGACAATATCGTTAGGATTTTCTTGGGAAGTTTTCTTGATTAATTTGAAAAGCGAAGAATCTTTGGTTTCGCCGTCAATGACAAAAGTACCGTTGAAAATCTTGTGGCGACAGTGTTCGGAATTTACTTGCGAGAATCCAAATACTTCCGAATCGGTTAATTTTCTTTCTAATTTTATGGATAAATTGTTCAAATAATCCACCTCTTCGCTACTTAATGATAAACCTTCTTGTTTGTTATAAGCCGCAATATCATCAATCAATAAAATCGGTTCGGGCTGAACGTTAATTTTATAAATTGCCTGATTGAGTCCATCATATTTTTGCGAAAGCATGGGGTCGAAATCCGTAAAATCTTCTGACACTTCCATGAATTCTTCAATTCTGATGATGCCCGAAATACCCATATTCTGCGTAATTTCAACGGCATTGGTACTCCAAGGTGTAATCATCGCCGCCCGTGGACCAACGAAAAACGAACCAAGCGAGGACATATTAGAATTGCAGGAAGTAAACTTATTTTCAGACGAGCTATTGAATAACCAATACAGTTTTTTGATGTCTTCTTGTGAAAATTGGTCTTGCTTTTGGACAGCAAAAACGGTGTTGGTAAGGCTTCCGAAGAAATGAATCATTATTTTGCGATTTGATTGGTTTTAAAATGCAAAATTAAATTAATAATGCGAGGAATGCGAGAGAATTTAAGGAATGATTAGAATAGTGTAAGTTTATCAATAGTTCATCCAAAATTTCATATTCTTTGATAATGGATGGTAGAGAAGAATTGAAAATTACTATATTTACACTTTAAAAATCAAAAAAAACAACACCATGAAAAATGTAAAATATTCAAGTGTAGTATGGCAAGAAGGTGAGCATTTTGTGGCTCAATGTCTGAATGTGGAAGTTTCGAGTTTTGGAGATAGTCGAGAGGATGCTTTGGTAAACTTGGAGGAAGCTTTGAGTTTGTATTTTGAAGATGCCGAGGACGATAAATTTTCGCCCATAATGAATGCCGAAATTATAAATTCAACACTAACTTATGCCTAAATTTTATTCATCTAACCACATTGTAAAGATTCTTTTTTTCTACGGGTTTGAATTTATTTCTCAAAAAGGAAGTCATCAGAAATATCGAAAATTAGGTAATCCTACGCTCACAGTTATTGTGCCTGCAGGTAGGAAAATTATCCCTTATGGAACATTTCGTTAAATTGTGAAGCAATCAGGTTTATTGGAGAAGGATTTTGAATAGTTATGTCCTTGGACATGATGCGTAAAAAAAGCAAGTGTTTGATTATCAATACATTGTGAATTATTTTCAATTGATGATTGGCTTACGCACGATGTCTGGTTAGGACACCAGCCAAGGGAAATGGATTGGAATAGTGCAATTGATTTCCCTTATAATAAAATTCGGGATGGAGAATTGCAAAATTGAGCGAACACGATTAAGTTTGTTACTATAATAATTATGACCAAGTATTTGACAATTATTAATGAGTTTTAACAATACGAAAAGTACGACATTAATAATACAATAAAAACTTGGTAAAGTACTAAAAAATACAAAAAGTACGACAAAACTTTCGTATATTAGAGAGTTGGCTCTCATTTTAAACCGATAATCCCGTAGGACAATCAATCACAAAAATAAATTATAAATGTCTGACAATCAGAAAATTGACGGTTCAAACCTAAGCGACAATGAATTGATAAGACAATCATTGGGATTTGGATACAAAATCAACAAAATGAATAGAATCCCCATTTTTGATATTTTAAAAAGGGAGTTCAACATTGAAGAAGACACAAGAGACTTTATCGTTTCGAAAATCATACACCATAAAATTGCCAAATATGCCGACCATGATGAAAACGACTTGATAATGGGAATGGATGGAATAAAAGCAATTCAAACCGACAACCCAATTGCGTACATGGAAAAACTCGAAGCCCAAAAAAATAAACCAATAATAAAGGGTAAAAATGTTATTGTGGGCGACAATAATTCAGGAAACAATCAAGGTCGTGACTTTGCAGTTTTCCCCCAAAGCCAACCTGAGACAAGCCCAAACCAAAACGCAACACCAATAGATATGACAGAAGTTAAAGTATCCAAAGCTCAATTTATTTTTTGGTTATTTACAGCCTTCACCGCAGGAATTGGCGTTGGCTACATGGTATTCAACATACTAAACAAACCAAGGTGAAAAATAGTACAATTACTTTTCAAATATAACACATTTCCAGACACTACAAACTATATCCTTTGACAGATTTTAAAAGAAAATTGATTTTACAAATTACCGCTCGACAGCGTGCGACATTTGAGCTTAAAATACAACTTGGACAACGAATAAAAACGAAAGCCAACATGGTGCTTATGAAAAAACGGCTTACCTAAGTAATTGAACATTAGAATATTACCAATCATTTGCACCGTCTGACGGAAACCTATTGAACATTAGTAATAATCAGTTTTTCAATTTGGCAACAGTCTCAGCGAATCATTTTCAATGCTCGTTTCTTCATAAGCACCCCGCCGTTGGCAGAAACCCTATGACGACACATCTGACACTTGTAAATCAGAAATAGCTTTATTCAGTTGAACAATTTCTAAATCCGTAAACTTGTACTTTTTAGGATAATGAAAGCAATTTTTTAACCGACCTTTATTGACTTCACCATCAGTTTTGATAATATATTGATTTTCAATACCAGTCCAATTAAAAGATTTTCGCCTATTTTCATTAAGAAAATAAGCGATTATTTCAATACCATCCATAAGACGTTTTATTTTTTAGTTGCTTAATAAATTCCCAATTATATATATTTTTCTTGCAAAATTTTATTTCTAATTCATACCATGACAGCACGTTACTTGCTTCCTGAGAAGATAAATTGTGAATGTCATCTTGACCAAGCAAGAAATCTGTTATTCGATATTCAGAAAAACTGAAATTATTACAACCAAGACAAGTTAGCAAATAACAATTATGATGATTTACGGAACAATCAAATATACGGGGTTCATCTGTTTGGATGAAATTGTTTGAAATTCTAACAACTGTCGCACCGTCAATTTTGTCGCCAATTTGAAGAGTTTTTGGCAAAACGTTTTTGGTAAATAGCAATCCTTTTCTGGTTGCATCTTTGAACTCATCCTTAGAAATATATTTAATCATTTTAGTATCTGTTCAGCTCGCTGTCCACCGTTTTGTTATTATTATGATGTAAATTTAGGGATAATAAATGATATATCTAAATTTGGATATATTTTATTGTCAATTACTTACAATTATTTTCAAAGAATTACATTACACGCAAAAAGGGCATCTGCCAACATAGTATAGGCGAAATTGGCGGTTGGTCTGCCAGTCGCAAGACGTGGGCGGACAATGAAAGTTGCGAGAACGCCCCACCAACCTCGCCTATACTTTTTCGTTGTATGCTATGCTACGAGACCACTTTCAAATAAAACTGACTAACAAAAAATCAAAAGAAACATTGTAATATAATACATATTAGACTAAATTTGTCAAAACAAAAAATGTCTAATGAAAACATTTGGAGAAATCATAAAAGCTAAACGGGAAGAACAAAACTTGCTTCTTCGTGAAATTTCTGCCTTGACAAGTATTGACCAATCTATAATCAGCAAATTTGAAAAAGGAGAAAGAAAACCTTCAAGGGAACAAGTTTTGACATTTGCAGCAATATACAAATTACCTCAAAACGACTTAATAATTTCTTGGCAAAGCGACAAAATCGCTTATGAATTAATGCAGGAAATTGATGCAGAGGAAATTTTGAAAGTGGCTGAATCAAAAGTTAAATATCTTAAAACCAAAAAAAAATGAAAAAGAACTTATTATCACTTTTTTCAGGTTGTGGTGGAATGGATATTGGTTTTGAAGGAGGGTTTAAAATTCCAAAAGCAACAATAAATACTGACATTCACAAAGATTGGATTCAAAAAGAAGATGATATTTATTATTATCTTCAAGAAACTTTTTTTGAAACAAAATTTGCAAACGATATTAGCGAACACGCCAAAATTGCATGGAATGATTACTTTTCAAAAAAACGTGGTTATGATTTGAATGGAACTTTCAAAGTTGGAAGTATCGTAGATATTGTTAAAGAATACCGAAACGGAAACAAAAAAGTATTCCCACAAAATGTTGAAATTGTAACAGGTGGTTTTCCTTGTCAAGATTTTAGCGTTGCAGGGAAACGCAACGGATTTAATTCGCATAAAGACCATCATGGAAACATAATAAATTCTGACATACCGACAGAAGAAACAAGAGGAAAACTCTATATGTGGATGAAAGAAGTTGTTGAAATTACGTTACCTAAAATTTTTATAGCTGAAAATGTAAAAGGATTGGCAAATTTGGGAGAAGTAAAAGAAATTATTCAATCAGATTTTTCAAATATAAATGGAGATGGATATTTGGTTTTGTCCCCAAAGGTTTTGCATTCTGGACAATACGGTGTTCCGCAATCAAGAGAGCGAATTATTTTCATTGGCTTTAAAAAATCAGCATTAACAAAAGAGGCATTAGCCGAACTTTCAAAAAAAGACATTGCAGAGGAATTTAATCCTTATCCAGTCGCAACGCATAGACTGAACGGAGAAATGCACTATTCATCTGTTGAACATTTAATGAAAATGTTTACGAAAAGCAAAGAAGTTTTATTGGATTTAAAAGAACCAGAAGAGACTTCTGATTTTTCCCAAATGCACTATTCAAAGGCAAAATTTATGGGTATTCATTGTCAAGGACAAAAAGAAATTGAATTAGAAAAACTTGCACCTACAATTCGTTCAGAGCATCACGGGAATATTGAATACCGAAGACTTGCTATTGAAAATGGAGGAAAAAAGACAGATGAATTGCATAATGGACTTAAAGAAAGACGTTTGACATTGAGAGAATGTGCAAGAATTCAAACATTTCCAGATGATTTCAATTTTGTAATTCCAAACAATGAAAAAAATACAAAATTTTCGGTTAGTCCATCAGTTGGTTATAAATTAGTTGGCAATGCAGTTCCGCCATTATTAGCTTATCATATTGCAAAAAAGATAGAATCGAACTGGAAGTTCTATTTTAATTCTTTGTAATTTTCAATCAAATTTTAACATAAATAATGGACTCATCAATACAGCCAAATTTACTAAACTCATTCTTAATTGTATATTTCTACAAAATAGAAAATGAACTGAACAATACTAAAAATGGACTTGAAACAATAAAATTTCAATCCGAAGAAGCAAATACTGATGAATTTCTGAAAAAATATTTTCAAGATTTTCTATCAAAACATAACGATGTTCAAGATGTAAAACTCAAAAAACTTGCCGTAAAAGTTGATTCCGAAGAGCATATTATTGACATTGAAAAGCTGAAATCATACAAAATCTCTAATGTCTTGTTGCCTGAACACCTTAACTCTCAACAAAAAAAAGAAATTACAGCTTCAAAAAAGTCGGTTTATACAAGTCCCGATTTATATTTAGAAATAACAGATGGAACAACTGTTTATTTTGAATCTGTTGAATTAAAATCAACAAAAGATAACAACATTCCTGGTTCAAGTGTGCAACAAGTTTCGCCATTTGAATGGGTAATATTTATAAAAAGAGACAATGAAAAAGTTTTGGTAACAACAGGTTTTTACATCAACAGTATTACCGAAAAAATACCATTCCCAGACAGAAGTCCAAGACCTCAAATTGGTTTCAAAACTTTATTAGACTGGAATAAAAAATACAGAAAGGTTGAAAACGAAGTTTTGACAATCGAAAATATTACAGCAATTAATAACGATAAAATCAAACTTCTAACAGACTGGCAAGACTATTTAGCTTCTGAATGGTTAGAAATAATAAAGTCCGAAGAAAGTAGAAATAGCGAAAAATGGTTTAACAATGCAATTAGAAAATTTGCTTTGAAATTTTTAGAATATAGTGAGACTTTGACAGAAAGAGAGAAGGATAAATTGAAAAGTAGCTTGATAAAGTTAATAAAGTAACGTGTGGAAAAAGCACAGCATACAACATTGTATTTATGAAAAAGGTGGCGGACGGAAGTAATTGAGCATAAGTACATTAACCAACATTTGCACCGTCGGACGGAATCCTATGAAGCAGTTGGAAGTAACTCAACTTTGGAATAAAACCCAGCACCAGTTACGGGCTGACGAGTTCCAAATTCCCCCTTCTTCATAAATACTTTTTCGTTGGCGGTCAGCTTAAAAGACCACCGACAGGCAACTGAAAACCGAATCAAGTAAGCACATTATTAAAACAAATAAAATGAAAAGTCTAATTCTAATTTTAATTGTAGCATTTACAACAATTAATGTAAAAGCACAGTCTTGTGATGAAGTTATGGAGTACGTAAAATCTAACGGATATGGTAGAACATACACCAGTTACAATAGTGATGCAATTTCCAAGGTAACTTTTTATGAAATAACTGTTAATTACAAAACGCTCTATTACGCAATAGTTTGTTTTAAAAAAGAATATTCATACACCTGTTCAGAATACATTTATCAAGTTGGTTCAAATACCAAGTCTAACTATTCCATGAACTATTTAAACAGTGCAGGAAAAGCATTTTGGACATATATACAACCGTATAACGAAAATTTGGGTTGTGCACCAAATTTCAAATAATTGATTCAAAGGATAGCATGTAAAACAATTGCACAACAAAATAAATTTAAATCTAATGGAACTGAATTGGGTCAGAGAATACAACAAACTTTTTGAAGCTATCAATGAACAAGGTTCGCTGACATATTTCTCGGGTGGACGTTTTATTGGACTTATCAGAGAATTCGACCCAAATTTTTCGGACTACAACCAATATATTTCTTACCGACAAGAGAAAGGATTAAGCACCAGTCGGAAGAACTATTACTATGATATTTTGATGATGTTTAAAGACGACATTCGTAAACAAATCATTGAAAGGATTTGGGAAGAAGTCAAAATTTCATCAAATAAGAAGAATGACTTTCTGACAGGAAACGATTTTTTGTATGATAATCTATCAATAATTGAACAACAAGAACCAACGGTTACAACTGACATTATCGACAGTCCAACTGTTTTTTTATCATACTCGTGGGATAACGAAGAACATAAGAATTGGGTTATAAGTTTGGCAAACAAACTTATTGAAAATGGTGTCAATGTTCTTTTAGACCGATATGAACTTGGACCAGGAAAAAATATGATTCATTTTATGGACAATGCAATTCAAAAAGCCGATAAAGTTGTAATGATTTTTACCCCCAATTACAAACTTAAAGCAGAAAAAAGAGAAGGTGGTGTTGGCTACGAGTATTCTATTTTGAACATTGATTTATATAAAACAATCGCTTCAAATAAAAAATATATCCCTGTATTGAAGGAGGGAACTGTTGAAAATTCAATACCAGACTTTATTCAACAGTTTATTGCAATACATATGACCGACAATTATAGATTTGATGAAAAAATCAACGAATTACTCTCAGCCATTTATGACAAACCGCAAATAGAAAAACCTAAACTTGGCAAACGTCCTGGCTTTGTGTGACAAAAAAGCCGAACCGCCAACATGGGTTTGTGACAAGCGGGGGCTGACGGAAGTTATTGAACTTTGGTAATTCTATTGTACATTTGTTCTTGGCGGACGGAAACCTATTAAACATTTGTAAGTAATTGAACATCAGTAATTTATATCGGCGGACGTTCGGGCGGACGAGTTTCAAATCCCCCACCTGACCACAAGCCCTTTTCGTTGTGTGCCATTTTAAGAACCCGACAACCAAACTAACTAACAAACGTAACACCGTAATAGATGAATTTTATAAATCCTTACGAAGTATTAGAAATTGACACACTTGATAATAGTGATGTTAAAAGAGCTAAACGAAAAAAAATAACAGAATTTGACTTGTCAGATGACGGAACTATTGAGTTTCAAGACTTCAAAATCCACAAAGCAGACTTTTTAAAAGCTACCGATGACTTAGATAATGAGCAAAAAAGTCAGTTCTATTGGGCTATAAAAAACAATCTCGAATTAAGCGACTTTCTTAATTCAGGAGACACTTGGTTTTTTGAGAACTACCAAACACAACGAATTTTTAACAACCCCGATTTTATTGAATTCGTAAGTCCTTATTTTGCGTATCAATATAATAAGGTTGTACTTCAAACCTTTGAAAGCGAAAATATTAGTTTGCTCAGAAAATTAACTGCAAACCCTATTTTGGTTGATCTTTCACAAATAGACAAAGCCTATCAAAATCTAAGAGAATTTTTAAATTCTCAAATTCAAGATTTACACCAAACAAGGACAGATATTGAAAACGAAGAAAGTTACTATGATGAAGATAATTCAGAGGACGTTCTCACTGATTTAAAAGAACAAATAAATGTAGATCTTTATAATACTTTACCTTCGTACTTTCAATCTCAAAGAAATGAAATTGCCCAAAAACTGCGTAATGTGTCCGTTGCAGTTTTCAATAATCTCAATAGTTCAGATGTTGCACTACAAATCATAAAGTATGCCTTACAGTTTGACATCAACAATTTGACAAAACAAAATATTGAAAAAGATTATAATCAAATTGCAGAAATTCATAACGAAAGAAAGGAAACAGAAAAATATACCCCTTTACTTTTAAAATATGCCCTTACAATTCGTCAGTTACAGGAATTGATACAAGGTGTAGAAAATGATAGTAATACTAATGCCTTGATTTCTAAGGTTAATAATATTGTAAACATTGACGACTTAAATAAACATCCAAATCTTTTTGATGAAATTCGCCAACAAATAGCCTTATCAATTCGAGCATTATCTGTTGAAATTTTCAACGAGCATGACGACATTGAAACAGCAAACTCGTTGATTAAAACTGCACAGAGAATAAATATATCAAATAATGAAATAAAGCAACGTATCAGAGAAGCATCACGAGATTTACAAGAAATAGTACAAAAAAGAGTAACACAGCAACGAAGTGAATTAAGCCAAATCAATGAAATATTTTCAAATATGTATTCACAAATTCGCAATACACAGACTGACAATATCAATCAAGACCAAATTGTGAAAATTTTTGCCGATGTTTTCACAAAGGATATAATAGATTTAGTTGCTAACGCAACTAATCATTCAGATTTACAAGAGCAGATTTTTGGTCATTGCAAAAATATTGCTACAAAATTAGACAAGAAATACTCATTGGCTACCATTGAACGCATTCAGGGAATAGGCAGAAGAAATCAAAGTCTTTCTAATCGTATCACTCAATTCAGAGTAGAGCAAGGAAATCGCAGTAGTGGTTTTTGGAGTTCAATTTTTGGCGATTAAGCAAACTATATATAACTAATTCAAATACGTCTTAAAAAGCAAAATAATGCAGACTTATAAATTTCCAGATAGCGAAAAAGTATTTTTAGATATGCTCAATCAAATTTTTCAAATTGAGATAAAATTGGATAAAATACAAGAAACAAATAACATTTCACGTAACTTAACAAATCTTAAAAACTTGTTTGAGACACAACTCTATGAAAAAAGTCAATCGGGGCTTACTATTCATAATCCAATAGGAGAAAGCTACGCCCCCACCCGATTAGACTGTGAAGCAAATATTGCGGGTGAAAGTGCTGAAAATTTGACAATTATCGAAGTTATCAAACCCATCATAAGATTTAAGCAAGGTGGTTTAAATCAAATCGTTCAAAAAGCGGTAGTCGTAGTTCAAAATGAAACAACAGTAAGTAAAAATATAATTTCTATTCAACCTACTAAAACTTCTTTTGAACCTATTGAAAAACAGCAAAATAGTAATTCAATTCCTAAAAATAAGATAGAACTTCAAAAAGCTATAAAAAAGTTAGTTTCCGACTCAGGAGTTTCTTGTAGCAATAATGATGTAGAAAAGTTTATTACCAAACTCAATAAAAAGTAACTTTATGGAAAGTATGATTAACTTCGGCATTGACTTAGGCACAACTAATTCAGTCATTGCTAAATTTGTAAAAGGAGAGGTACAAGTATTCACGAATCCAAGAGATTTTGGTAGAAATACATTACCTTCTGTTATTGCTTTTCGTAAGGATACAGTATTTATTGGAACGAAAGCACAAGAATATGCAGATAGAGACCCTAAAAATGTAATTTCTCGTTTTAAGCGTAAAATGGGAACATCTGAAAGTTATAAGATTTCAGTCCTCAATCAATCAAAAAGTCCAATTGAACTTTCGGCACAAATTTTAAAAGAACTAAAAAACTTTGTCCAGTCAGGCGAAACACTTGATAGCGTAGTGATTACGATTCCAGCATCTTTTGACACAATACAATCAAACGCAACCAAAGAAGCAGGTTTACAAGCAGGTTTTAAGCAAGTAATTTTATTACAAGAGCCAATTGCAGCAAGTTTAGCGTATGCGAATAAAAAGAAAGATAAAGAATTAGAAGATGGGCAATGGTTAGTTTATGATTTAGGTGGTGGTACTTTTGACGTTGCCTTAGTAAAAATTCACGAAGGAGAAATGAAAGTGCTTGACCATGAAGGAGATAACTTTTTAGGTGGTGCAGATTTTGATGATGAAATCGTAAAGAAATTAATCATTCCAAAATTAGAAAAAGCAGGAAGTTTTTCTGATTTAGAAGGTCAAATGACAAGTGCATCTGGAAAATATAATGGTAAATTTTTAGCGTATCGTTTTTTAGCAGAAAAACTAAAAATTGCCTTATCTTCACAAACTTCCGAAGAAATCAACATTCAAATTGTAGATGAAAGTGGCAATGATATAGATGAGTACATTAGTATTAGTCGTTCAGAATTTGAGAATATTATAAAAGCAAGTATTGACACCACTATTGAAATGGTAAAAAAAATACTTGTACGAAACTCCTTGGGTTCAAAAGATTTGCAGTTTGTTCTTATGATAGGTGGCTCAACTTTTATTCCTTACGTTCGTAAAAGAGTAGAAGAAATGTTGCAAATTCCTGTAAATTGCGATATTGACCCCACAACAGCAGTAGCCATTGGTGCAGCATTCTACGCAGGAACAAAGCCTAAATCTTTTGAAAAAGATGATAAAAAGAAACAAAATGTTAGGCTAAAAATTAAAATGGCTTATCAAAAAGCAAGTAAAGAGAAAGACGAATATTTTGCAGCAAAAATTGAAGGGAATACAGACGGTTTTTCTTACAGGATTACAAGAGAAGATGGCGGTTTTGATACAGGTTCAAAACCATTGAAAAAACAAATTAATGAAGATTTACCATTGGTAGAAAATGCTTACAACTTTTTCAAGTTTGTAGTTTTTGATAGTCAAAACAATATTATTGAAACAGATGCAGAATTAATAGGTATCAACAGCGGATATGGAACTTCACAACCACTACCATTTGATATTTGTCTTGAATTAGATGATTTAGATGCAGGAAACACTAAATTAGAACTTGTTTTTGCAAAACATACACCACTGCCAGCAAGAAAAATTATTCCCAAAATATTGAATAGAACTTTGGTGAAAGGTTCAAACGACAGTTACCGAGTAAATATTTACGAAGGTTCTGTCGTAACAATGCCTGAAACTAATTATGGTATTGGCTTTATTGAAATCAAAGGAAACCAAATTGTTAGGGATATTTCAAAAGGTTCTGATATTGAAATTACAGTTGAGATTACTGAAAGCAGAGATATGAACTTTTCTGCCTATTTAACTATGGCAGACCAAGATTTTAAAGGGATTTTTAACGGTCAACAACGCCATACACCAGTTAATATTTTGATTGAACAAATTGAGAACCTTTCTAAAAAATTAGAAATAGAAATTTCAGAAGCCTCTGACAGAGAAGATTACGAAACCGCCAAAAATTTACAGTCTTTGAAAAAACAAATGACTGAAATTCAGATGCAAAGTAAAAAGTTAAGCACTGATGATATTACAGACAACCGTTATCAGTTAGAAGACCGAAAGCGAAAAGTTGCCCAAGAAATTGATAATGCAACCAAAGATAAAAGAACACAGGTTGCTAAAAATGAATATTTGGAGGAAAAAGGGAAATGCTCTGAACTCATTGAAAATTATGGAAATGACTATGAAAGAAAAGTATTTAATGATATTACAAATCGAGAACAAACATTTCTAAGTTCAAACAGTCCTCTAAAAATACAAGAAGCAACAGACGAGTTACACACAATTATTGTCCAAATACTCTGGCGAACACCTGATTTTATAGTGGAAATTTTTAAAGACCTTGCACAAAATAAACGGGTAAGAATGAATGACCAACAACAGGCTGGTGTGTATATTGAAGCAGGTGTTAAGGCAATACAAGATAATAATTGGGAAAAATTAGGTGAGGTAAATCAACGCTTGATTACTTTATTACCAAAAACAATACAAGACCAAGTAAAAGGTAAAATCGGTTTTTAATATGAAAAACATAGAATTTAGAAAAATCCTTTTTAAAGGTGCATTTTCAGTCATGGCTTGCGATGGAGAAGTGGCAGAAAGTGAAGTAGCAGAAATGAAAGAGTTACTTTGCAATTCGCCTTACTTTGATGGTTTAGACCATGAAGTAGAATTAAAATTGGCTTTTTCAGATATTAAAGAAAACGGATTAAAGTCTATTCAAAGTTTTTTCCAAACTCTGGAAACTTCTGATTTTTCAGAACGACAAGAATTACAAATACTTGAAGTTCTTATAAGAATGGTGCAAGCAGATAATAAAATCGATGAGAATGAACTTATATTCATGCACAACATTAAAAACAGGCTGAAACTACTTTCAGACGAAAAAATTATTGTTCATTTCCCCCGTCATATTGACTTGTTGCTTGACTTAGGGCAATTCGTTTCAAAACCACTAAAAAGTAACTTAGAGATGATAGACCTAAACTCATTTAATAGTTTGAATGTGAGTAACTGATTTGTATTTCCTTGGCTGGTAGAACCACTCCGTCCCATGGCTCGGTGTTGAACGGGGTCGCCCAGACCAGCCAACTTGCGAAAGCAAAAACCCGAACTTCAATATTTATAATTAATTGATAATCAAATACTTGTATTGCTTTAGAAAGTTGTCTGGTGGGACACGGAGAAGGAGTTTAGAGTTTAAATATCTCAAATAAAATTATATTTATATCTTTGCTTCATGGAAGCATTATACACAGACGACCAAATATTTATCCCGATAATCTCGGATTATGGTTTCAACGCTACTTTTGGCAATGAAGCAAATACGCTTTTCTTGCGTAAGGCTTTGCAAGTACTTATCAAATCAGAAATTCCAATCAAAGAGGTAAAATTTGACAAAAACACTTTTGAAGGTATTACGCAAGACGGCAGAAGTGGGATTTTTGATTTGGCTTGCACAGACGAAAACGACAACCATTTTATTGTAGAAATGCAATATGGAGATGCACCGTATTTTGTGCAACGAATGAAATTTTACGCCTTACACAAGTTTAACGCAATGGTAAAACGTGGCAAATTTGACTACGGAACGCTGACAAAAATCTATTGTGTAGCTATTTTGGCGAACGACATTTTGCCTTACCCACAATTTCACACTGTTGCGAACCTTCGAGACGAACAAGGCGAACTTTTTGACGACCAAATGACGTTTATAACAGTAGAATTAGATAAATTTACTTTGCAAGAAGTTGATTGCCAAACAGATTTACAAAAACTGATTTATACGATGAGAACGATACATACTCATACATTTACCAATCCAATCCAATTTCCTAAATTTTGGGACGAGGATTGGCTCAAAGTAGCTATCGACGAGTTGGACAGTCGTAAAATGACACCTGACGAAAAGGCATCGTTAGAAATCTTGATTGCTCGTAACGCTGAATCTGTAAAAGCTGAGAGTAGAAAAATTAAAGAAGCGAGGGATTCTGAAAACTTATCGGTAAAAACAACAACAGTAACAAAAGCCTTAATTAAAGGTCTTGATATACAAACTGTTGCGGACATTACAGATACTTCGGTGGACTTTGTTAAATCTGTTCAGCGACAACTTTCTGCAAACTAAAACTTGACAGACTTTTGCTCATGGACACATCCCTGGACGAAAAGCGGCAGCCACCAACATAATATTTATGAAAAATGGGGCAGTCGTAAATAATTGAACACCAGTGCATCAAACCATTTCCTTGGCTGGTAAAACCACTCCGTCCCGTGGCTCGGTGTTGAACGGGGTTGCCCAGACCAGCCAACTTGCGAAAGCAAAAACCCGAACTTTAATATTTATAATTAATTAATAATCAGACACTTATGTTGCTGTCGCAAGTTGTCTGGTGGGACACCAGCCACGGAGAAGTTATTATGAGCAGAAGATAATAATCTTAAAAACAGTAAATAAAATCTAACCTTTTGTAACAAGCATACGTTCAGCGAAGTTATGTAGTGTAGCGTTTATCAAGAATAAATTATCAAAAAGCCCGATTTACTCTTGAAAACTTAGCAATTATACATATTACATTCATACAATTAATGAACAATTCGCTTTACGATTACAGCCTTACAGAAATTGAAACACACATCTGGGAAACATTACTTCAATCTTCAAAATCAGCCAATACGCCGTTTCATCAAGGAAGTTTTGCTACAATTAATAACAACATCCCTGAACAAAGAACGGTCATTTTACGAAATGTGAATGTTACAGAAAAAACTATTTCCTTCAATACAGATATTCGTTCCTTAAAAATTGAACATCTTCAAGCAAATGATTCGGTGAGTTGGTTATTTTATGATAAATATACAAAAATTCAACTTCGGATATACGGAAAAGCGGTGGTGCATTATAAAGATGAGGTATCAGAATTGGCTTGGGAACAGTCGAGATTAAGTAGTAAAATGTGTTATGCAACTCAACAAAAGCCAGGTAATTTTGTTGAAAATCCTGAACTTATTGAGGTTAATCAAACAGAAATTTCGGATGAATTACTGACGTTTGCTCATGAAAATTTTGCGGTTATTAGCTCGAAAATTTATGCGATTGATTATGTTATTTTGAACAGAATGGGGAATAAAAGGGCTTATTTTGACTACAAAAACAATGTTTTTCAGTGGAGAGGAGTTTAAAACTATGATATTACTTCGTGCAATGGTTTTCTAAAGTAAGTTAGTATGAAAATCAAATTAAACTTTAAAACAAAAATAGCCGAACAGTCCATCCGTTCGGCTATTTTTGTGATTAGGAATTCCTAATCTACCAATTTATGCTTTTCGTTATAGGCAAAAGCAAAGATTATCATTTCGCCCAAAATTCCTACGATGGCGGTGAAAGTATCGCCGAGCCAAATTAAAAGAAAAGAGAAAATAAGGAACACAATTATCATTTGTGCCGTTGAAAGGTCGTTAGTATTCTTGTGTTGTTCTGATGATGCTGACATGATTTTTGAATTAAATTTTAATTTTTACCAAGATATGAATAAATATAAAAAAACCACGCATTTTTTGATTATTCTGTGCATATTTTTTTTAAATACCGCCCATTTATTTGCTCAATACACCGACAAATGGATTTCATTAAAGTATGAATCGGTTAGACATAAACCCAATGTTTTTTATATTTCAAAAGTGGTCGATGAGCGAAAAAATAGGGATAGGATTGGGTCTATTTATGGAGAAAATCAGAAGGAGAAAAGTCTGAAATTAAGTGGTGGAACGGTTAAATCTCTCAATAATTATTTCTCAAAATCAATTAGAAAGGATTCTTCCGATTATTCTATCGTCTTTAAAATCAAAGAGTTATGGATTGATGAGAATTTGGTAAATTCAAAAATTATTGGTAAATGCAAAATTAAAGTTACTTACAGTTTTCAACGTGATACAACGGAAATAGAATTGACTAATTTTCAGACTTCAATCACCTTTAACCGTACTCTGGGGGACTATAATAATTATGAAACTTTATTGAGCAAAGTAATCGAGAAATCGGTGATGTACTTTGATGAATGGATGGAAAAAAATTACGATGAAAATCAGAAATTAATTCGTTCGTTGAGGTTGGTCATAAACTCGGATTATCAAATGGAAAATCCCGAAAAAGGCGACACTATTTTTTGGTCGCCGACTCGCAAAATGACTTGGGCAGATTTCACAGGGACTATGCCAAAAATGACTAAATATTCCGCCCAAATTTTTAATAATTTTGAATATATTGCTCCTTTGAAATTAGAGAATGGCGAGCTTATAATTAATCTGCAAATGAAGGTTTATATGCTCAAAAGTGGCTCTTGGACATTCTCAACGAATCTTTCTGAATATAGTATTGCTCACGAACAAGTGCATTTCGACCTCACTAAGCTGGTGGTTGAACGATTTAAGCAGAGAGCAAAGCAGCTTTTAACGATTGATAATTACGACAGCGAATTACAATTACTTTTCATCGAAATGTACCGTGAAATGAATCGTTTGCAAAGGGAATATGACGATGAAAGTAATCATAGCTTGAATGTGGCTGGGCAACAAAAATGGCAACAATTTGTGAATGAGGAGTTGAAAGGAATTAGGTAAATATGTATTGAATTACGGAAGTCGTCCTTTCAAAGGACGACTTCCGTTTAAACAGCACAAGAATTAGAAAAAAAATGAAAAAACTATCAATGGACGACTTGAATCGTCTTTCAACTGAAGAATTTAAAGACACTCAAAAGTTTCCTTACATCTTGGTTCTTGATGATATCAGAAGTATGAATAACATTGGTTCGGTGTTCAGAACGGGGGATGCTTTTAAGGTTGAAAAGGTTTACCTGTGCGGTATTACGGCAACGCCTCCGCATCGTGAAATTCAAAAAACTGCCTTGGGTGCGGATGAAACTGTGGCGTGGGAACACGTGGCAGATGTGCTTTCGCTCGTGAAGAAATTGCAGTCGGAGGGCGTGATTGTTGCGGCGGTTGAGCAAGTAGAAAATAGTGTTTCTCTGCTTAGCTTTACACCAAAAGAAAATCAAAAATATGCCTTTGTGTTTGGGAATGAGGTTTTTGGCGTGAATCAAGCGGTTGTTGAACAAGCTGATTTTTGCTTAGAAATACCGCAATATGGCACAAAACATTCTTTGAATATTTCGGTAACGGCGGGGGTTGTGGCTTGGGATTTTGTGAGTAAGATTTTGAGGGAGTGAAAGGATTCCCTTTCAGCCAATTTGTTAGACCACAGATTGGACGGATTTTGCGGATTTACGCAGATTTTTTGTTTGTGCGATTCAGTCTGAATTTGGATTCGTAGGATTTTTGGATTTTCATCTAATTTTTAATCCAAAAAATCCGTAAATCTGACGAATCCAAATTCCGACAAAATTTAAAACAGGATAAAAGATAAATATCTAAAACATACTTTTAATTATGAATTACAGAAAATTAGGAAAAACGGGGTTTGACATCTCAGAAATAAGTCTTGGTACTTGGCAAGTTGGTGGAAAATGGGGCGATGATTTTAGCCACGAAACAGCCGATAAAATATTGAACGCTGCCGTGGATTCGGGTATTAATTTTATTGATACTGCCGATGTTTATGGCAACGGTGAAAGTGAAAAAGCCGTTGGAAGGTTTGTAAAAAGCCGTTCTGAAAGAATTTATGTAGCCACGAAATGTGGTCGCCAGTTGAATCCGCATACTGCTGAGGCTTATCAACCCGCTGTTTTACGAAAATTTGTGGAAGATAGCCTCAAAAATATGGGACTTGAAACGTTGGATTTAATTCAATTGCATTGCCCACCCACGGAGGTTTATTACCGTCCCGAAATATTTGAATTATTTGATAGATTGAAAGACGAAGGCAAAATTTTGAATCTTGGTATCAGCGTTGAAAAAGTCGAAGAAGCCTTGAAAGGTATTGAATTTCAAAATGTTACGTCCGTTCAAATTATTTTCAACGCCTTTCGTCAACGTCCTGCTGAATTGTTTTTCGAGCAAGCTCAGAAGAAAAATGTGGGCGTAATTGTGCGAGTTCCGCTGGCAAGTGGATTGCTGACAGGCAAGTTTTCAAACAACTCAACTTTCACCGAAGGCGACCATAGAAATTTTAATCGTAATGGTGAAAAATTTGATAAGGGCGAGACATTTTCAGGTATTGATTATGAAACTGGTTTGAAGGCAGTTGAAGAATTGAAAACCATCTTTCCGAACGATAACAACTTGGCTCCTATGGCTTTACGTTGGATTTTGCAACACGAAGCGGTTAGTACAGTCATTCCAGGAGCATCAAAACCAGAGCAGGTTACCGCAAATTTGGAGTCGTTGAATTATCCCAATTTAAGGGAAGAGCAATTGTTTAATATCAATGCAGTTTACAATAAATATATCAAAAAGTCGGTGCATCAATTGTGGTAAATTTTAAACATATAAATATGAAAAATACAATTAAATTACTCATTCTTTTTTTGTCAATTTTGATGATTCAGTCATCTGTTTTTGCTCAAAAAGGGAAATCCAAAAGTAAGAAAATTTACAACGCACCTTTTGGCGTTCAAGGGTGGACTTTTAGAAAACAATTTCCTGCTGATGGAG
>JAYVIV010000121.1:0-8380 GCA_043769985.1 Arcicella sp. | reverse complement strand
CTATGATTTATACGGGAATTCATTTGTCCGATTAACGCTGGCAGGGTTTTGAACCCTGCCAGCGTTCTAACCCGTATAAATTGTAGAAGAACCAAAATTTTTTAAAATAGTCTTCTTCCATTTTTCCTGAATACATTATATACTTTGTAACATTAGAGCCTTCCCTACCGCTTCATCAAACTCTTCATATTCGGCATTTTCATTTTTCCGTCTTGCACATTATTCATCATCTTCATCATTTTTTTCATGCCTTCAAACTGTTTCAGAAGATTATTCAATTCCGTAACGGTCGTGCCTGAACCATCCGCAATACGTTTCTTGCGAGACATATCCAAAATTTCCGGTTTTTGACGTTCCTTCACCGTCATTGATTGAATGATGGCTTCGATGTTTTTGAAAGCATCGTCTGGTACGTCCACATCCTTAACGGCTTGAGACATTCCTGGCACCATGCCCATCAAATCCTTCAAAGGACCCATTTTTTTGATTTGCTGTAATTGCGAATAAAACTCTTCAAACGTAAATTGATTTTGACGAATTTTCTTATTAATACGCTCCGATTCTTCATCATCAAACGCCATTTGAGCCCTTTCTACCAAACTCAACACGTCACCCATACCCAAAATACGGCTTGCCATACGGTCGGGATAGAACTGGTCGAGGGCATCCATCTTTTCACCCGTCGAGATAAACTTAATCGGTTTATCAACAATATGACGAATTGATAAAGCAGCACCACCACGAGCATCACCATCTAATTTTGTAAGTACAACTCCATCAAAATTCAAGCGTTCATTAAAGGTTTTTGCGGTGTTTACTGCGTCTTGCCCCGTCATCGAATCCACCACAAAAAGTATCTCAGATGGCTTGATTGCGTCTTTTACGGCCGTAATTTCATTCATCATCATCTCATCAACCGCCAAACGACCCGCAGTATCCACGATGATTACCCGCTTGCCCATCTTACGCCCATAAGCCAACGCATTTTGGGCAATTTCAACGGCATTTTTATTTTCTGGTTCAGCGTAAACATCTACACCCACTTGCTCACCAAGCACTTTTAGCTGATCAATTGCCGCTGGACGATAAATATCACAGGCAACCAAAAGCACATTACGACCACCTTTTTTGAGGTATTGAGCCAATTTTCCAGAGAACGTCGTCTTTCCAGAACCTTGCAAACCTGCAATCAAAATAATGGCTGGGTCGGGTTTCAAATTGATTGCCTGCACCGACGAACCCATCAATTTAACGAGTTCTTCGTGAACAATTTTCACCAACATCTGCCCTGGGTCAACGGCAATTAGGATTTTTTGCCCCATTGCCTCATCCTTGATGCGGTCGGTAATTTCTTTGGCAACTTTATAGTTAACATCGGCATCCATCAAAGCCTTACGGATTTCTTTGATGGTGCTGGCTACGTTTACATCGGTGATACGCCCCTTTCCTTTGAGGGTACGCATTGCGGTGGTGATTTTACTGCTTAAATTTTCAAACATTACTTAATTCAAATTTGAGTTCTCCACAAAGGTACAAAAATAAAGTCTAAACCTCTTTTTGCATATAGTTTCAAATTTACCTAAATTTCAAGCATGAAAATCATCCAAACACTCAAAATATCCATGATAATATATCTTCTTATTCCTTCTGTTTTGTTTCTACTTACCTGGGTTCACCTTTGGATTGGAATTCCTTGTGGAATTTTTATGATTTTTTATACTTGGAAAACAATTCAAGAAAGTGCTATTTCAAACGATGAAATATTTACGTCTCTCCCAACTATTTTGTTTTGTCTGGGCATTTCGTTTGCTTTAAATTATGTCTTAGGAATCGGAGAATTTCGCCCACAAACTTATGATTTTCAGGCAAATAACTTTAAATATTATGACTTAATTACGCATAATTTACCCGTGTATTATGCTGAACAAAAAACGTATTTATGTTATTATACTGGCTATTATTTACCAAGTGCTTTATTGGCAAAAGTATTTGGAATTGAAACTTGCCGTTATTTTTCTTTTGTTTGGAGTACCATTGGAATGTGGTTAGTTTTTCTGTGGATTTCGACTTTTACTCGTAAAAATATCATTGAATTATTAACAATTGTGCTCCTTTTCGCTAATGCTTGGTTTGTCATAAAACTATTAATGAGTTTTGAACATTTCCAAGAATATCTAAAACCATATTACATTCAACTAAATCAGTTTAAACTCATCACGTCGTCACTCATTAAAAACTACGCTTGGGCAACGCAACATACCATTCCTGCTTGTTTGGGTGTGTGTATATTGATAGATAATTTTAGAACAAAAACAGGCTTAAAATATTTGCTTTTGATGTTACTTTCCACCCTATTTTGGAGTCCTTTAACGGCAGTTGGATTATTTCCTTTTGTGGCTTACTACTTTATAAAAGAATTAAAAAACTTATTTTCGAGCAAAATGACAAAGGATTTGATATTAATGATGATGTTAACTTTATCTTTTTCTCCTCTTTTACTATACTTCATCAGCACCGAAGGAATTCATGTAAACAATACAGAATTCATCTGGCAAACGGGAGTATCTTCTTGGTGGATTTTCTATTTGATTTATACTTTTTCAAACTTTATTATCTGGGGATTATTCCTAAATTATTCCCAAAACCAATACAAATTTTTATGGAAAATTGCCGTAATATTTCCATGTTTAACTGCCATTTACAGAATCGGGATATATAACGATTTTAATATTCGAGTTTCTTTTCCTTCATTTTTTATGCTATCAATTTTAGTGGGAATTTCCATAGTAGAAAAGATGAAATTAAAGTCATTAATTGGTGTAGGAATTTTGATGTTAATAATTATAAGTTCACTCGCAAATATCAATCATATTTCCAACACACTTTCATTCAAGAGCCTTCTAACAACGATTGAAAAACCGTTTATTTTTAATACAAAAAATATGCTTGAATTTCAGCGAGTTGCTTACGGAGATGAATCGGCAGTTTTGGAATATTCTTTGAAGAAAGACTCGGTTTTCGAGAAGTATTTTTTAAAAAAATAGCTTTAAAATTTACGATTCTGGGGTATCGTGGTTCGTCTTTCCCATTTTCAAAAATAACGAACTTCCAAAGAATCCTTTTTTCAAGAATTTCTCTTCAAATTTTACTATTCTATAAAACATTTCATTCAACCAATCAGGCGGAACACTCACATCAGAAACCAATTTGGAGATATCAATTAACCCTAATTTTAACTGAATTTGTTGCAAAATTCTGATGGTTAAAACCAACGGCGAAAGCATCCAAGTCCAGTAAGAATAATATTGAATTTTGAGTGAACTCTTTGCCGTAAATTCTTGAAAATCTTTCAAGGTAAAACGCCATTTTCCCCCAACCGCAATATCGTGGGTCCCATAGAAAATATTGAAAGAATTATTATTAGAAAGAAAAACTCCATCAGGTTTTAATAAGACCTTTGAATTTTGTAAAGCATTGATAATCTGTGATTTATCCAAACAATAAAGCACATCATTGCAAATTATCACATCAAATTTTTGGTTTTGGAATATCGTTTGAATTACATCAATATTAAGTTTTTGAACATTAAGATTTCGTAATTTCGAGAAGTGAACGGAATGTTCGGAATAGTCAATTCCTTGAAGGTTTATGTAATTTTTTTTACGTAAAAATGCTAATAACCCACCCGTTCCGCAACCAATGTCTAAGATGGAAATATCTTTTTTTAAGCCAAATTTTACTTCAATTTCCGCCAAGATTTTTTCGTGAAGGATACGATACCACCAAAGTTTCTCTTCGGCTTCATACATCATTTTGAATTCTTCTTCACTACTATTGAGCATCGTTTATTTTCTTGAATTTAAGCGTATATTGAGGCGTATTGCTTTGAGTCAGAAACGTTTTTCCAATATACTCTCCCACAATTCCAATTGAAATTAATTGAATACCACCTATAAAAAGTACTAATAACCTAATTGGATAATCCACGATGTTCATGAATTGCAAAACCGACAAAATAAGAGCGATAAATGTGGATAGAAAACCCAAAAACATGGCTAATCGAACGGGCAGAAGAGAATAACCAAATATAATATTCAAAAACAAACTTGCTAATTTTTTGGCTGTATAATTGGACTCTCCATGGTGGCGGTCATTATGTTGAACCGTAACTTTCCCTACATTATCCGTTACATTAAAAATAAGCCCATCAATATACGGATAAGGACCTTTGTACTTACAGATTTCTTCTACAACCTCTTTTTTAATCATCTTGAAACTTGATAAGTATAAATCGTGTGGTTTTTTGAAGAGAGAAGTCGTGATTTGATTCACAAACCAACTACCAATATTACGAAGTTGATGATGTTTCTTTTCGTCATATTGTCCATAAACCACGTCAAAATCACCTTTTTGTGCTGTTTCCAACAACTTAATAATTTCTGACGGAGGGTTTTGGAAATCATCATCAATAATTACCGCATAATCTCCTTTTATATGATTTAAACCACACATAACCGCCTGGAATTCACCAAAATTTTTGCGGAGAGACAGGAATGAAATATTATTAAATTTTGCAGAAAGTTGGTTACACACTTTCTCAGAATCGTCCTTACTCCCGTCGTTTATCAAAACAATTTCGAAGGAATATCTTTCTAATTGTACTTGAGTGGATTCAACAAGTTTCTGGATAGTTACTGCCCCATGATATACTGGTATGATTACTGAGATAAGCATTTAATTTGATAAAATTGTGGTATTAATTAATTTTCCTAAAATTGGTTTATAATTTCAATAATATAAGAAACTTCCGTTTCTGTTAAAATTGTATTGAGTGGCAAACTAACTACCTCCTTATGAATTTGTTCGGTTATAAGGAGAGGATAATTATTCCATGCTCGATAAGCTAATTGTTTATGAGGGGCAACTGGATAGTGAATATCGGTTGCAATGCCTGTTTCAGTCAAAAATGACCTAAATTTTTCTCTCTCATTAGTCCGAATAACAAAAAGATGCCAAGCATCACTATCTACTGTATCATGAGGAGGCAGAGTAATTTTGGGATTATTTATTTCGGTTAAATAACGTTTCGCAATTTTTTTACGATAAGCATTTTCTGCATCTAAATTGGGTAACTTAATAATTAAAATTGCCGCTTGAATTTCATCTAACCTTGAATTATATCCCTGATAATCAAATACATACTTCTCATTCGATCCATAGTTTCGCAATGCTTTAATCCTTTCCGCTAAAGCATCATCATTTGTTGTAATTGCCCCTGCATCCCCCAATGCTCCTAAGTTTTTGGATGGATAAAAACTAAATCCTGCTCCATCTGATAAACTACCTGCTTTTTTAGTTTTATAGATTGCACCATGTGCTTGAGCGGCATCTTCAAATACTTTAAGCTTATACCTCTGAGCAAGAGCATTAATTTTGTCCATTTCACAGCATTTACCGTAGAGATGCGTAACTAAAACTGCTTTTGTTTTTGATGTAATTGCCTGTTCAATTACTTGATAATCAATTAGATAATCATTCAAGTTTGGTTCAACTGGAACGGGCATAAGATTGGCGTTTGAAACGGATAGAATAGTTGCGATGTAGGAATTAGCGGGTACTATAATTTCTGAATTTGGGGGAAAATCAGAGGCTTTCAACATAATTGTGAGGGCATCTAAACCGTTGGCTACCCCAATGCAATGTTTTACGCCACAATATTGAGCAAATTCAGTTTCAAATTGTTTTAGTTTTTCTCCTAAAATATACCAACCCGAAGATAGAATTTCAGTAACTATTTTCTCAATTTGGGGTTCATAAATTTGATTAGTTGCTTTGAGACTAAGAAATGGTATCTGCATCTTTCAAATTTCTGTTGTGACAAATTGCTCGTAAGGCTCAAAAATATAGTCGTCTTTTTCATAGACCGTATTTGCCAAAACGAGTAAAATTGATGACTCTAAGAACTCGTCCATCACATGCCAATCTTCGGGAGCCAATAAAAGACACTTTTCAGGGGAATCCAAATAATAAGAGTCTTGGGTTTTATTGTTATCCACAAAAACCCTGCAACTCCCTGATATACAAATCAATGCTTGCCAAGTATTTAGATGTCTGTGACCGCCCCTTTCATGTCCTTCCTTACCACGGATATAAAAAACTCGCTTAATTTCTCCTGGCAGCACTTTTTCAAAAACAGTCAGGTCGCCTGCGTCTGATTCAAATGTATCTAACTGTAAAATTTTTGCCATGAATTATGGGAGGGTTTAGTAATTAATTTCGTAAATATAATAGTTTTCAGTTGTATTAAGGAGACCACATTATAAATCAGTAGTCAATATATGCAAAAATAGTGTTGATTTAATAAAATAATACTTAGAACGTGGAAATATCATTTTTGATAATTATTCATTTCTTAAAATGATATCTAATTAAAATTAAACAAAATTATCCTTTTTTCTTTGCTTCAACTTCCTTTTGTTTTTTCTCACGAGTAGCTAATGCCTTCAATTTCTTCTCCATTTCTACTGGATAACCCAATAAATCCCTCAAAACTACTGATGCACAAACACCTCCAAAAGCAGCAGGCATATACGAAATTGTTCCATAAGCTGATTTTTTGAAGTTTGAGCCATCCGTTAGCATCAATGATTCTTCCATCATTTTCTCAATTGAATAGACGGCTTTAATACCCGTTGTTATTCCTAATTTCCGCAAACGCTTACGCATCAAGGAAGCCAAATAACATTCACGAGTATCGAATAAATCGGCGGTTCGGATTTTGGTGGGATCAATTTTTCCACCTGCTCCCATGGATGAAACGATGCGTAAATCTTTTTGAAAAGCCGTTGTTAGAAGGGTCAATTTAGGGGTAATGGAGTCTATACAATCCATGACATAATCAAATTTTGTGTTACTCAAAATAGCCTCTGCTGCTTCTGGGGACAGAAATTCACGGATGGATGTGAGTTTTAATTCAGGATTAATTGCCAATAAACGTTCCGCCATTATGTCGGCTTTGGGTTGTCCGTGCGTTGTGGCAAGGGCTGGTAATTGACGATTTCTGTTAGATGGATCTACCACATCACCATCAACAATAGTCATCGTTCCTACGCCCGAACGGGCAATAAATTCAGCGGCAAAAGAGCCAACACCGCCCAATCCAACAACTAATACGTGAGCATTTTGTAATTTTTGGAGTCGCTCCTCTCCTACTAATAATTTGGTTCTTCCAAGCCAAGCTAAATCATTCATTTGATTAATTTTAAACCGTTTCTCGAATTTGATAATCTGTTACTTTATCGGAATTGCGAGTCATTAATTCACCGATAAATCCTGCCACAAATAGCTGTACACCAATAATAATGGCAACTAATGCCAAGAAGAAAAGGGGATTATCGGTTACGTTTCTAAACTTCAAATGCTTGGTGATGGCATACACTTTTTCACCGATTAAATAGAGTGTTATTATCGTTCCAATCAAAAAAGACAATATCCCAAAACCTCCAAAAAGGTGCATCGGTCGTTTACCAAACTTTTGGACAAAAGTAATAGATAGTAAATCTAAAAATCCGTACAGAAAACGCTCAATTCCAAATTTGGTTGTGCCATATTTTCTGGCTTGATGTTGCACTACTTTTTCTCCAATTTTATCAAAACCATTCCATTTTGCCATCACGGGAATATAGCGGTGCATTTCTCCGTAAAGGGTTATCGTTTTTATAACTTCGTTTTTATAAGCCTTCAATCCACAGTTAAAATCATGCAAATAAACGCCTGACATTGACCGAGTTGCAGCATTATAGAGCTTCGTTGGAATGGTCTTAGTGATGGGGTCAAAACGCTTTTGTTTCCATCCCGATACCAAGTCATAATCATCTTCCATAATCATTTTATACAATGCTGGAATCTCATCGGGGCTGTCTTGGAGGTCAGCATCCATCGTGATAACGACCTTGCCATTTGCATCCTTGAACCCAACATGAAGGGCGGCAGATTTACCGTAATTTCTACTGAACGAAATACCCTTAATATTTGCATTTCTCTCAGAAAGGCTCTTGACTACTTTCCAAGAATTATCACGGCTACCGTCGTTCACAAAAATGACTTCGTAGCTGAATTTATTTTCATCCATCACCCGTTCAATCCAAGCGGAAAGTTCAGGTAATGATTCTTCTTCATTGTAAAGTGGTACGATGATGGATATATCTAACATTGGCTTGTTCAAAATGCTAAGTAATAATCCTTCAAAAGCACCTGAAAATCAGGTGTGTAACTTTCATCAGGATTTTTGATAATTAATTCTTCGTTAATAATTTCTTTTTTTATTCTTCCAAAGGTCGTAATAATTCTTAATATTTTACTCCCTTTTCGATGTCTAATC
>JAYVIV010000120.1:0-30703 GCA_043769985.1 Arcicella sp. | reverse complement strand
TCGAAGTTCATCAGCTAATTCTTGCTGAATATTGTCAAAGTAAGATTGATGTTCACCTTCTCTCATTTGTTATTTAGATTCTGTTATGGTGTTTGAATGCGGTTTTATAGAGCTACCACCAACGTACAAGTATTTATGAAGAAGGGGGAATTTGGAACTCGTCAGCCCGTAACTGGTGCTGGGTTTTGTTCCAATGTTGAGTTACTCACGTTGTTGTCAGTGTCTTCACTGATAATCGGACTCCATTTGTCAGTGAAGACACTGACAACAACATCAGCGTTAGTACCAATAACGTTCTCCCAAGAACCATAACCTTAGTAGCAATGTTTTCAGGAATTGGAAAGAAAGGTTTCACATCCGTATCTACCATGACAATGATTCATCGAATTAATTACGACAAATCTTCATATAAAATTGCCTTCTTCGCCATTTCATCCACTTTTAAACGATATTCACTTGGTAATTGTTCACCTCTCTGACAAACATATCCAATTTTAATATCTGCATGAGCTAAATTATTTTTTAATGGACTTGACACTACATCAGCTTTAGCATTTCTAATATCAGAACAACTTATTTTAGCTAATCCAAAATAAGCTCTTTCATTTTCTGGATTTTGAATATTCTTACCATGTTGTTTGCAAAAATCTTCGTTCGAGTAATTCAATCTTATTACTGATACTTCATCAATTTCAGGTGGACTTCTAAAAGCGTTTGCTTTCAGTGTTTTTCTGTCTTTTGTTACATTTTGTGGATAAAAAATGACTCTTACGATTACTTCAAGGTTTTCAACAAATTCAGGAATTTCTTGAAAAAAACTTGGCTCTTCTATATTTTTAAACAGCTGTAGCGAACTTGCCCAACTCAGAAATCTCTTTATCATTTATTTCTTTTTTATCGTAGAATAGAACATCCTGAGAATTAAACTTTACGTAATATGAGAAAGTAGAATTTCCTACTTCTAAAGATACTCTCTCATCATTATCGTTTTCCCAAATAAATGAAATTGTTCCATTTGGATTTGGAAATAAATCATACATTGAAGAAAGTGCTTTTGCAGGTAATTTTTCAACTATAGCTATTGCATTCGATGCAGATTTAACTTCAGCAGGAAATGCACCATAGCCATCCCAACTATAATTAAGGGAACGAAATGCTATAATTTTTTCCACAATTTCAGAATGACCCCCAGAGTAATTCGAAGTCATTTTACGGATATGTCTTGAGTAATCACTTAAAGGAGTACTTACAAAATTTATATAAGAATTAATAGATTCAAGCGATTCTCCTTTTTTAAATTGTATTTGATTTACATTATCTAAACTACTTACAAGTATTAAAGGTATTAAAGCCCCAGCAACAATAGTAAATATTGAAGACTTATTTTTTGAATTATTATCAATTTTATCCTCTAATTTAATGGAGGATTCAAAATTTATTCTTTCAGAAATTTCCTCAATTGAATACAAATCATACGTAGTATTAAGAATAAGATTTTCCAACATAATAATTAATTGTTTTTTAAAATTGATTTCGCATTCTCTGAAATACACCAATTGAATACATTAAATATTTCATTATTTATATTAGTAAAGTATTCAGCCAAATTATTGCTACTCAAACTGCTTTCTTTAAATAAATCTATATCAATAACTACTTGACCATCTTTGGAATCTAACTCAGATGGTTTTAGAAGTCCATATATTAAGTTAAGTCTATCTTCTCCCTCTAAATAATTTATTGTATTAATATTTTGGGTTATAGAACTTGTCATTGGGAATGAATCAATTCCATTTACCAACTTAGGATTCAATATCATTTTAGCAACATCCAAAGGTGATACATCATCATTTCCTTCAAGGCTAAAATCAACTATATTTATTTTTCTAATTGCTATTCTTGATAAAACTTCGATATTATTTTTTTTAACAATACTTAACATTAGTGAGATTTCATTTTGAATCTGACTAAAATTTTCATACGCAGAACCTGCAACACTATAACTTAAAGTATCGTCAAGTACTGTTAATATTTTAGCACCATCATTAGATTTCATTTCAAATCCAAAAGAATTACTTGAAATAGGTTGAAGGACAGGGGTTTTCTCATCCTGGTTAAAAGAAATTTGCAAACTACTTGTTTTCGTATCACTTATTCTTGGCAGTATAGCTTTAAAAAGGGAAGATACATACTCTCTATCAGATGCAATATTTTTACTTTTAGGATATTTTATCTGTAACGCAACAGAACGCAAAAAGTTTCCTTTGTAATCTTTAATTAATGATCTATCTATTTCAGGAAATCCAAACATATATTTTTAATTTTTTGCAAAATTAGTAAAAAACACTTACAACTTACTGTATTCTTTTAATCATAAATATAATAAACACTATTTATACTTATTTCCAATATTTGAAAATTCCCATTTCCCCTAAACCAAAACCCCTTTCCCCACCAACAAAATCTCCTCCAAAAACTCCCGAGAATTGCTCAGTCTTGGCACTTTGTGTTGTCCGCCTAATTTGCCTTGATTTCGCATCCATGTATAGAAAGTTTCGTGAGGAACAACGTTGATTTTGGGAGCTTTCAACACCATATCTTTATACCGTTTGGCATCATAATCTGAATTGATTTCTCGAAGCGTTTCATCCAAAACTTTATTGAAAACTTCTTGATTATCTGGCTCTTGCGAGAATTCTATAATCCATTCATGACAACCTTGCTGGCGGTCGTTTATATACACTGGTCCAGCCGTGTAGTCGGTTAAAACTGCCCCCGTAGTCTCGCAAGCACGGGTGATGGCACGCTCGGCATTTTCGATGATGAGTTCTTCGCCAAAGGCATTGATGAAGTGTTTTGTTCGTCCTGAAATCTTGATTCTGTAAGGATATTTTGAGGTAAATTTTACGGTATCGCCAATTTTATAACGCCACAATCCAGCATTGGTCGAAATCATAACGGCGTAATTTTTATGTAATTCTACTTCATCCAAAGTCAAAACTTTTGGGTTTTCGTTCTCAATTTCTTCCATCGGAATAAACTCGTAGAAAATGCCATAATCCAACATCAAAAGCATTTCATCGGGGCGAGAGAAATCATCTTGCACGCCAAAAAAACCTTCTGAAGCGTTATAAATTTCAAGATAACCGACTGATTTTGAGGGAAATATGCTCGTTTGAAACATCTCACGGTAAGGTTGAAAAGCCACTGCCCCGTGAATAAAAAACTCAAAATTGGTCCAAACTTCCAGAATGTTATTTTTGCCAGTAATCTCCAAAACTTTATCAATCAAAACCAACGTCCAAGTCGGAACGCCCAAAATGCTTGTTACGTTTTCCTGAGAAGTAATTTCCGCCATTTTCTGGATTTTGTCTTCCCAAACATCCATCAAAGCCACCTCCAACGATGGCGTGCGGATTAATTGAGCCCAAATCGGTAAGTTCTTCATCACTACCGCCGATACATCCCCCAATAAACTTCTGGAATTCAATTGATTAGACTGTAAACTACCCCCAATCGAAAGTCCTTTGCCCGAGAAAACTTCGGTGTCGGGTTTGTTCTCAACCAAGAGCGTCATCATGTCTTTTCCACCCATAAAATGACATTCATCGAGGGATTCTTTTGAGACAGGAATGTATTTTGAACGAGCATTTGTTGTCCCAGAAGATTTAGAAAAAAACTGAATATCGGAGTGCCAAAGGACGTTTTGTTCGCCCCGCATCATGCGTTCTATGTAAGGGAAAAGACTTTCGTAATTGGAGATAGGTACACGCTCTTGGTAATCTTTAATAGAACTAATTGACTGATAATCGAAGCGTTTGCCCCACTCGGTATGCTTGGCAGATTGTATTAAATTCCAAAACATTTGCTCCTGCGTTTCCATCGGTCGTTCCATAAACGACTGGATTCGGGGCAAGCGTCTTTTCATCAGCCAAGCAATTGTTTCATTGAGAATATCCATGTTATATTTTAGGTATTAGGAAATGGGTGCGGCAGGCGCTCCTGTTAGGTTTTTAACATTGGTTTTAAAATTACTTAACGTCAAATTATTAAAACCTACCATTACAAACATACAAGAATTTATCGAATAGAACAACAATAAACAACCATCATTCTTGCAAAAACACCTCAAAGCATTGCTTTAAATTCCTTATCTTTGCAATCCAAATTTCAATAATTATGATTTCAAAAACATACGCTCCACAAGACATTGAAGCCAAATGGTATCAATATTGGCTTGATAATAAACACTTTGCGTCAAAACCAAATCCTGACAAAGAACCGTATTCCATCGTGATTCCTCCCCCTAATGTTACGGGGATTCTGCACATGGGACACATGCTCAACAATACCATCCAAGACGTGCTGATTCGTAAGGCCCGAATGGAAGGAAAAGAGGCTTGTTGGGTGCCTGGAACCGACCATGCGTCTATCGCAACGGAGGCAAAAGTGGTGGCAATGTTGAAAGAAAGGGGTATTGAAAAGAAGGATATTTCTCGGGAAGAATTCTTGGGTTATGCCCACGAATGGAAAGATAAATACGGTGGAATTATCCTCGACCAATTGAAAAAAATTGGGGCTTCCTGCGACTGGGACAGAACCAATTTTACGATGGATGCCCATTATTACGAGTCAGTTATTGATGTTTTTGTTGATTTATATAACAAAGGACAAATCTATCGTGGCGTAAGAATGGTAAACTGGGACCCTCTCGGAAAAACCGCTCTTTCGGATGAAGAAGTAATTGAAAAAGACGTTCAAGCGAAACTGTATTATATCAGGTATGAGGTGCGAGGTATGAGCAATGAGCAAGGAGAAGTGAGCAATGAGTCCTCACCCCTCACCCCTCACCCCTCATACCTAACTATTGCCACCACTCGCCCCGAGACTATCATGGCGGACACGGCACTTTGCGTAAATCCGAATGATGAACGTTATCTTGCTTATCACGGAAAGTCTGTAATGATTCCACTGCTCGATCGTGAAATCCCAGTAATCACGGATGAATACGTAACGATGGATTTTGGAACGGGTTGCTTAAAAGTAACGCCCGCCCACGATTTGAACGATTATGAGTTGGGTATCAAACATAAATTGCCCGTGATTGATATTTTGGACGATGGTGGTTTCTTGAATGAAAAAGCCGTTTTGTATGTGGGTCAAGACCGTTTTGCAGCTCGTAGAAATATTGTGAAGGATTTGGAGGAATCAGGGCATTTGGTGAAGATGGAAGAATATAAATCTATCGTAAAAACTTCTGAACGAACGGGTGCGGTTATTGAACCAAAATTGTCGTTGCAGTGGTTTTTGAAAATGGACGAATTGTCTAAGCCCGCTTTGGAAAATGTGATGAATGATACCATCAAATTGTACCCTTCAAAATTCAAGAATACCTACCGTTCTTGGATGGAAAATGTGCATGATTGGTGCATCAGTCGGCAGTTGTGGTGGGGACAACAAATCCCAGCATTTTATTTGCAGGACGGCACAATCATCGTTGCCAAAACCAAGCGTGAGGCATTGCGTAAAGCCCAACATGATTTACTTTTATTTGCCTTAACCGAAGAAGATTTAAGCCAAGACCCTGACGTTTTAGACACTTGGTTTTCGTCGTGGCTTTGGCCCATTGCCACTTTTGACGGCATTAGAAACCCTGACAATGAGGATATTAGCTATTATTACCCCACCAATGATTTAGTAACAGGTCCAGATATTTTGTTTTTCTGGGTTGCCCGAATGATTATTGCGGGATACGAATACAGAGGAAAATCACCTTTTGAAAATGTTTATCTGACGGGTATTGTCCGTGATAAACAGGGGCGTAAAATGTCTAAGCAATTAGGCAATTCGCCTGATGCTTTGGAACTGATTGAACGTTTTGGGGCGGATGGTGTTCGCTCTGGATTGTTGTTCTCGGCTCCCGCAGGAAATGATTTGCTTTTCGATGAAAAACTGTGTGAACAAGGTCGTAATTTCTGTAATAAAATTTGGAATGCGTATAGATTAATCGAAGGCTGGACAATAGCCCCCCCCGCCCCCGATGGGGGAGCTACCGATTCCAATAATACGTTGAAGAATTCGGACGAGAAAGCTCCCCCATCGGGGGCGGGGGGGGCTGTTGTTGCTTGGTTTAACTCCCGAATCAACCAAACAATTATTGAAATTCAAGACCATTTTGTGAAATTTAGAATTTCGGATGCACTGCTATCTTTATACAATTTAGTTTGGAATGACTTCTGTTCTAAGTATTTGGAAATCATCAAACCAGATTTTGAACAGCCGATTGATAACGTTACGTTTGATGCTACGATTGAGATTTTCGAGAAATTGATGTGTTTGTTGCATCCGTATATGCCATTCATTACCGAAGAAATTTGGCAGTCATTGGCACAACGCAAAGAAGGTGAAAGTATTTGTAGGACTGAATTTCCAAAAGGTGGAGAGGTAAATACGGAGCTTTTAGCAAGTTTTGATTCAATGTTTGAGTTGGTAACAAAAATCAGAGAAATCCGTAATGCTAAACAACTTTCTCCGAAAATTGCGTTGCCACTTTCTATCAAAACCGACAATAAAAATCGTTACAAAAACATAGAATCCATTATTGAGAAATTGGCGAATACGGAAACAATTAGTTACGTTTCTGACAAATTAGACGGAGCGTCCACTCTGGGAGCAATTTCGTTCGTAGTGAAATCTGACGAATTCTTTGTTACGCTCGAAGGTGAACTTGACGTTGAGGCAGAATTGGCAGAAGCTCAAAAAGATTTGGAATACAATTTAGGTTTCAAAAAAGCGACAGAAGCTAAACTCGCCAACGAGCGTTTTGTAGCCAATGCCAAACCAGAATTAGTAGAAAGAGAACGCCAAAAATTAGCTGATGCCGAATCGAAAATTAAGGCTTTGGAGGAGAGGATAGCGAGTTTGAAGAAGTAGAATATTTAACTATATTTGTAAAAATAATTGGCTTATGACAACTCATTTTGAATATATCACTTCAAACTCAAAAATATTGGGTGGAAAGCCTATTCTAAAAGGTTCACGTATAAGTGTTGAACTTGTTTTAGAGTGGATTGCCAATGGTTCAAGCGTGGGAGAAATCGTTAAAGAATTTCCTCAAATCAGTGCTGAGGCTGTAAAAGAGGCGATTTTGTATGCTGCTGCCGTAACAAAAAGTACCTCATTCTTTGAGATAGAACTGGCTGCATAAATGAGATTAATGGAATATAAATTCATAACAGATGAGAATATTCAAGGGCAAGTTGTTGAGCATTTGATTACGTCAGGATATGATATTTTTGACATAAAGAAAGAAGGTTTAAGTACCATGAGTGATGATGAAATTCTTGAACTATCTATCGAAAAGCATCGAATTATTATTACGCAAGATAGCGATTTTGGAACAAGTTTTTTCCAAGCAGGTTTTCAACTTACAGGTATCATTTATGTACGTCCTGGTCATGTAAATTCACAAGATGTCATTAAAATTATTGATACTTTATTTGGTCAAAATATTGAAATTGATATTCCTTTTATCATTGTGGCAGAATTAGCAAAACATAAAGTTAAAATTCGTGTTCGACCTTTGTTAATTAACTTAGAGTAAACAAAAATCCCTCTAAAAATTGATTTTAGAGGGATTTTTGTTTTTGTATTCTATAAATTATTTGGAAAGTGCTTTAAAAATTTTATCACGAGAAACAGTGGGCGTTTTCATTCCCTCATCTATCTTCAAAACCAATTCTAAAATTACATTTTTCATTATTTTTATTTTTTCTAATGTTCAAAATACGATTTTGGAAAATCGTTGTACATCCCTAAAACCGCCTCAAAGCCATTTCCGAAATTGTCTGACCGATTGATAATGAGGCAGTTGCGGCTGGTGATGGAGCATTCAAAATATTGATTACTTTTTCGTCTTCAATGATGGCAAAATCATCTAAAAGTCCTCCTGTACGGTCGCAGGCTTGGGCTCTCACACCTGCACCACCTTCGATGAGATCTTCTTCTTGAATCTCTGGAATTAATTCTTGCAGGGCTTTGGTGAACGCTGTTTTCGAGAAACTTCTGTACATTTCGCCCAATCCCATTTCCCAATATTTGGTTGCCACTTTCTGGAATCCTCCCCACGTGAGCGTTTCCCACAGTTCTTTGGCGTTGATGTCCATCTTTTTATAACCTTCTTTTCTGAACGCCAAAACTGCATTGGGTCCTGCTTCCACGCCACCTTTCATCATGCGAGTAAAATGCACGCCCAAAAATGGAAAATTAGGGTCTGGAACGGGATAAATAAGGTTTTTGACTAAATAATGTTTCTCTGGACGAATCTTGAAATATTCACCTCTGAAAGGAACAATCCTGACATCAATTGGACTATCCTGCGACATTTGAGCCACTTTATCCGAATATAATCCCGCACAATTTATGACTAATTTTGTTTCATAAGTATTCCGTTCAGTTTTCACAATTGACAGCGAATGCCCCTTCGTTATACCCGTAACTTTTTCATTAAATTGTAGGTCAGCTCCCAAATTACGCAGTTTCTCTGCCATTTTTTGGCTCATTACTTTATAGTCCACAATACCCGTTTGTGGTACAAATAGCCCTTCCAAACACGAAACATAAGGCTCATATTCTTTCACTTCCGAAGCAGAGATTTTACGAACTCCCGCCAAGCCATTTTGTTGCCCACGAATAAATAAATCATCCATTTGCTTACTTTGCTCGGCTTTGGTTGCCACCACCACTTTCCCTGTGATTTCGTAGGGAATACTTTCTTGTTGACAGAATTCTATTAATTGGTGATAGCCTTTGATACAGTTAGTTGCTTTCAACGAACCAGGTTTATAATACAATCCCGAGTGAATAACCCCAGAATTATTCCCTGTTTGGTGCATTGCCACCTCGTTTTCTTTTTCGAGTAATAAAACCTTCATATCAGGGCGTTGTTCCTTGATTCTGAGAGCCGTAGCTAATCCCACAATTCCTCCACCGATGACGATAATATCGTATTGCATATTGTTTTCTCGGGGGTTAAGGGGTTGCTGGGATTTTGGGGTTTAGGAAAATACTATGATGCAGTTTCCCCAAACCCCAAATCCCATTAACCCCCTTAACCCCACTATTTTATGGTTAAATTTCTGATACAAAGATAAGTAAAAAGCCCTGCAAGATGTTTGAAATCTTGCAGGGCTTTTTGTTGAAAACATGGTTTTATTTAATCGAAACTGATTTCACTTCAATTTCAAAACTATCTATTGTTGAAACTAACTACACTGTTTAATAAATTTTCTTGTATTATTTCAGAACACGATTGGTAGGATTTACGAGATTAAACAAGATTAGAACTTGCAATCATTTTAATCTCATAAATCGTGAAAATCGTGTTCCAACAATTTAGATAATAAAATTTATTAAACGCTACACTTAGAAACCGTTATAAGTAGTTGTTCGTATTTCGATGCGTCCGACGCTTCGGTTCGATATTCGGAAAACAACCGCCTAATATCCAATTATTTACACCAAATAAAAACATTGTTTAATTTGCAGTGACTACTTAATGCTCCAAAGTTAAATCGGTACAAAAGAAAACACAACCGTGTATTCCATACTTGTTTCTGGGAGTCCTAAACTTTTTAATTTTGATAACCAATCAGCGTCAGTATTGTTCCCTTTTTCAAATGTAACAGAAATTTCCAATTTAGTCTTACTAATCGTTATGACATCAAAAGTGACTCCTCCACCACCTGAATCTATAATGGTCAATTGTTTTTCATCCTTTGCGATGGCCCACTTCCCTTTATTTACGCTTCCTTTCAGTTCCTCTTCATGTGAACCATCTTTTTTATAAGTCACTTTTGTGATGGCAAAATCAGAACTAAGTCCAGTAGAAGTTGGTCTTGAAAATTGAACATCCGTTTTTCCTCCGCCTCTCACTAAAACTTCGTTATATTGCCAAGATTTTGCCGTCAAAATTTCCGTTGTTGTTGAAAACGTTGGCGGAACGGGAGGCGTCACTGGCGGTTCAAATTCGAATGGCGTTGTTTTTGGCGTAATTCTTTCATCGCAACTTTGTAAGATAGTTGCTGTAATTATAAGCGTTAAAAATAAGGAATTTTTCATGGCATTAGTTTCTTAAATTCGTCAAGGTATTTATTTTTTAGAGAAAAATTTCAGTAATTTGTTTTTGTATAATTACTCATGCTTAAATCATTCTTTTTATATTCAAACGAACAACACGTCTTCAAATATATGTTTTTCAATAGAATTTAAAAAATGATAATCAAAAATCAGTCCCAAATTATGAAAAATATTTTCTTGTACTTTTTTTTTATTCTTCTTCTAAATATTCAGCAAATTATTGCTCAAAATAAAACCCAAGAACCCACTAAAAGGTACAAACTCCAACTCAGAGTATATGACTATGAAACTCGTGATGATTTGGAGGGAACTTACGTTAAATTATATAATCTGACCAGAAAAAAGTTAGCTGATTCTGCTGTCGTAATCAGTGGTTACGCCACTTTCATGCTTGAAAAAGGTAATGATTATGATCTCATCGGGCAACGAGCTCGTTACATGACTCGCCGTGCAAATTTCAATGCTGCTTGTTATCTGCAAGACCCAAAAAAGGTATTTTGCGTGTCTGGAATTGACATTGAGAACGTAACAAAACAAGGAGATGGTACTGATTTTGTGGAAGGAGCAATTGCCATGAAAAAAATAAAAATAGATGATTCTTTCAAGATTGAGAACATTCGTTACGACCTCAATAAGTGGGAAATTCGCCCTGATGCTGCAAAAGAGTTGGATAATTTAGTGCAAATTTTGAGAGATAATCCTGCAATTGTTGTGGAATTAGGTTCACATACCGACTGTCGTGCGAGTGACCCTTACAATTTAAACCTTTCCCAAAAAAGAGCGGAAGCTGCCGTTGAATATATCATCAAAAAAGGTAAAATTCCTCAAAATAGAATTACTGCAAAAGGCTATGGTGAAACCAAATTATTGAATAAATGTGACGATGGTATTGTTTGTTCTGAATTGGAACATTCTATGAATAGAAGAACAGAAATTAGAATTACAGGATATTTAGTGGATGGTGTACCTGTGGATTTGAAGGGAGGAACTGCTGTTTCAGGAGATAAAAATTGATAAGTAATGAAACAAAAAGCTATAAAAAAAGTGCAAATGTTAGCGGACATTTGCACCTGACAGATTTGGCGGTATCTGTACGAAAATGAGTAAATAGTTAGTTTACATTTTTATTTATCAAATAGAGATTGATTAAAAACGTAACAAATGTAAGATTTTTTTATCACCCTCTGCATTGACAAAGGTTATTAAATAATAATCAAATATCCAATTTTATTGTTTTCGGATTCTACTCAACGTTTCAGGGGAAATGCCTAAGTAGTTGGCAATGATATACTGAGGAATCCTTTGAATAATGTCTGGACGAGTTTTTGTTAAATGCTCATAGCTTTCTTGAGCTGTTAATGCAATTAAGGAATAAATGCGGCTTTGTTGTTCATTATAAGAATATTCTGCCAAATATCTTACCAATCTATCCCACTTAGGTGACATCTCACACATCTTGTGTAAATCTTGAAATGAGAGCATTAATAATGCTGCATTTTCAAGTGCTTCCACGTATTCAATGCTGGGTTTTGGGGTTGTAAAACTTGGGACGGAACTAATAAAGATGTTTTCACTTCCCAAGAAACGAGTACTTTCTTTGCCTTCTACTAAATAGTATACTTAAACTCTAAGGGACACCCTTCACAACAAAACCCGTTTCAGTAGCAATCTCTCCTGGCGAGCATAAATATTCTCCTTTTTGAGTTTTCTGGGACGGAAAAAATCCCTTACTACTTCCAACTCTTCATCAGAGAAATCAATAAAAAAACGGAAGAAACTTTGTAGTTGCGGAATCATGAGTGGCGGAGGGTTTACATAAATATTAATATGAAACTGGGATGAAGATATTTGATAAGTTGAGAAATGTCAAGTTTTTAACAATAATTTTATGATCATTATTTGTATTTAGGTTTACACTCGTAATGTTTGATTTAGCGTATAAAATTTGAATTAATGCAAATGGAAAATTTATACTAATTTATATTATACACCCTAAAACTTTTTGATAATTAAGTGATGTAAATACCGTAAAATAATCTTTCCATAAAAAAAATGTACCTTTGTGTAGAAGAACCGCCACTATTTACGTTCACTTAATACAACATCCTACCTTTATTTTGGGCATGAAAAAATACTGTTATCAACTATTAATTTCTTTAATATTTTTATTACTTAATTTTCAAGCTCAAGCAGAAAATACGCTCGGTGGCACACTTGATTTTACGCATAAATCAGGTAATGTTTATACGGTAAAAGCCACAATTTATGTTGATAAAACAGTGAATGGAACTTCACCCAATCTTTATCAAGGATTCATTCCCGCAAAAATCTTTTCAAAAGGAACTACAGCAGCAGGCGATGTTTTTGTGCAACCCATCAATATAAATTTTCTTTCCAGAACAGATGATATTTCCTATGAAAATCAGTCCTGTGCCTCTACTGTTCCGATTTCAACGTCCAAAATTGTCTATTCAAGCGATATTACCCTTGATAAAGCAACGTTTAATAACCCTAATGGATATTACATTGCTTGCATTGATGGAAACAGAAATCCCACAACGAATGCCAATTCTTCTTTTTCGGGAATGACTTTGTATTTAGAATTCCCTCCCCTGAACGCTCAAGATAATTCAAGTCCTTCTTTCAATCTTCAAAAAGGATATGTGGCCTGTGTTAATCAACCGTTAGTTAATGTTGATTTGAGTGCCAGTGATGCCGATGCTGGCACCGTATTAACTTATAGATTGGTTAATCCATTTTCTGCAGCGGGTGCTTCATCTGTGGCTGGCAAGCAAGGTTATGTTAATAGTATAGTTCCTCGAAATGCTGGATTTACGAATGGTGCATCTTATGATAATGGATTTGTATTAGTACCTTTCCGTTCTGGTTTTTCTGCCACAAATCCTATCACTGGAACAGGAATAAGTTTAAACCCCAGCACAGGCATTTTGACGGGGATTCCCACCCAAGTGGGGAAATTTTTGATTTGTGTGGAATGTCGAGAATTCAGAGGAGGTGTACAAATTGGCTCAAATCGACAGGATTTTCAGATTGTAGTGGATAATTGTGTTAATCCAAAACCTAAAATTTATTTATCGGGTAATACTCCAACTATTCATGAAACCACAGCCGTTATTTGTGATGGTTCGTACAGAATTTTGGAGACTGTCAATAATGCGAATTTTACTTACGTTTGGAGGAAAGATGGCGTTGTTTTGACAGGGAAAGATAAATATCAACTGAAAGTATTTTATGCAAATGCTGGAAAATATACGGTGACGGTTACACGTACAGGAGCGTGTGCAGGAACGGAAACTTCCTTAGACACCGACTTACTACCACAAGCTGGTGAAAGTGTGAAATTAACGGTAACTGATAGTACAGTTTGCAGTAATGCCGTGCCAGTTGTTTTAACGATTGAACAAAATTCAACGGGAGCAGCACTCAATAATTTTAGAAAGCAATGGTACAATACTGACATTTTAATTACTGATGCTGCCGGTAAACAGTTTTATCCCGTTTCAGTATCAGGAAAATATAAAGTAGTGGTAACAGATTTGACATCTGGTAGCAGCAGATGCACCTACGAAGCCTTTAAAGAAATTATTGTTACCCCCATTCCAACGCCCACTATTACAAACATAACAGGCAAAACCGCTGTTTGTCAAGGAGAAATTATAAAATTAAGGGTTGCTCCCCTTGAAACAGGCGTGAATTATCAGTGGGTAAGAAACAGTGCCGACATTGCTTCTGCCACCTCACAGGATTATGATGTAAATTCAACGGGTACTTATCAACTCAGAGCAACGAGTACGGTCAATACCGATTGTGAAGTTTATGCTCCTGCTGCTATCAATATTGCGGTAAATCCTTTCCCAACGGTATCTTTTGATAATATTGCCCCCGTTTGCAATACAAAATCATCAAAAGTTGACTTACGTAGTTTAGTAAATCCTTACGATGCTACTTTGGGGGTCTTTACGGGTACGGGCGTGAGAGGATATGAATTTGACCCAATGATTTCGGGTTACGGCTCATTTCCAATTAAATATACTTACACCACTCCAGAAGGCTGTGGAAAAGATGCATCAAAAACGGCCATTGTTGATTTGTCGCCAGTTGTGAAATTAGGTAATGATATAACTATTTTTAGAGGAGATACCATCAGATTGAAAAGTGTAGGCAGTACTGGAAGTAAGTATTCTTACGAATGGACACCAACTACTGGATTAGACTTACCCAATATTCCACAACCTTTAGCAAGCCCTGACGATTCTACAACTTATGTAGTAAAAGTATCATCTATATTAAGCAAATGTTTTGCAACTGCTAAAATTAGAATAACAGTAAAATCAATTTTAAAGATACCAGCCGCATTTACACCCAATAGTGATGCCTTAAATGACACTTGGACAATTATGGATAACAACCGAGAATTTAATGATTATCCAGATATTGAAGTAAAAATTTTTAATCGTTGGGGAGGAGAAATATTCTACTCAATTGGGTCGGGTTCATATCAATCCAAACCTTTTGATGGTATTCAAGATGGGCAAAGACTGCCCGCAGGAACGTATTTTTACGTCATAAAACCAAGTCGTGACGTACCAAATTTGACGGGGTATGTAACGATTGTGAGATAAATTCAATGAATGAGTTAGAGAATGATATAATGATTGAATATATGTTACTGTCCATTATTATATCATTCTCTCCTTATATCATTCAATCATTAATTAAATATTATGCAAGGTTTATTAGACCAACAATTCAATGAAGGTGGCGTAGTAATCACCAAAGTAGATGACCTCATCAATTGGGCGAGACTAAGTTCACTTTGGCCCATGGGTTTTGGTTTGGCTTGTTGTGCCATTGAAATGATGCAAACGATGGCTTCGGGTTATGACTTAGACCGTTTTGGGGTTTTTCCAAGACCTTCACCCCGACAGTCGGATGTAATGATTGTGGCAGGAACGGTGACTTTCAAAATGGCAGATCGCATCAGAAGATTGTACGAACAAATGCCCGAACCACGCTACGTAATTTCCATGGGAAGTTGCTCAAATTGCGGAGGACCTTACTGGGAACACGGCTATCATGTGGTGAAAGGCGTTGACAGAATTATTCCCGTGGATGTGTACGTTCCAGGTTGTCCACCTCGCCCAGAAGCCTTAATTGGCGGTTTTTTGAAATTACAAGAGAAAATTAGAAACGAAAGCTTAGTAGCTCCGAAGGCACTTTTAGAAATGGAAGAAGAGGAAGCGAGGAATCAGAAACCTGCGTTTGCGGTTGTTGCTTAAAATAAAAAATATGCCACAAAAATTCATAGACATCCTAACAAACTCCCTCGGCGAAGGAATCATTCTTCAGGCTAACCACCAATGTTTAACTGTACCAACGGAACGCATTGCGGAAATTTGTATGCTCTTACATACGCACGAAGAATGTTATTTTGATATGCTTTCGTGCCTGACGGGCTTGGATAATGGCGTTGATAAAGGAACGATGGAAGTGATTTATAATCTCTATTCAATTCCTTTTGAACATTCGCTGATGTTGAAGGTTATTTTTCCAAGAAATATGGAAAATGAGCCTTTGCCCGTAGTGCCAAGTGTAAGCGATATTTGGCGAACTGCCGACTGGCACGAACGTGAAGCCTTTGATTTGATGGGAATAAGTTTCAGTAATCATCCAGATTTACGAAGAATTTTACTACCTGAAGACTGGGTTGGACATCCGCTTCGCAAGGATTATGAGGCACAGGAATATTATCATGGTATTCAGGTGAAGTATTAGTTTTCGATGTTCGATGTTCGGTTTCCGATGTTCGGATTTCGAACAACGAACATCTAAAATCGAACATCGAAACACAAATATCGAAAACCGAACATCGAAACAATTAATGCTTAAAATGCCTCACCCCAGTCATCACCATTGCCACTCCGTTGGCATCGCAATAAGCAATTGAGTCTTTATCTTTAATTGAACCTCCTGGTTGCGTAACAGCCGTGATTCCCGCCTTATGAGCAATCTCTACACAGTCTGGGAAAGGGAAAAACGCATCCGAAGCCATCACTGCTCCTTGCAAATCAAAACCAAATTCAGCCGCTTTTTCGATGGCTTGTTTCAGTGCGTCAACTCTTGAAGTTTGTCCAACGCCCGAAGCCAACAATTGCCCTTCTTTGGCTAAAATAATCGTATTTGATTTGGTATGTTTACAGATTTTCAACGCAAATTCCAATGCTTTCAACTCCGAATCCGTTGGTGCTTTTTCTGTAACGGTTTTAAAGTCCGCAATCTTCTCTGTTGATAGGTCTTTATCTTGTTCTAAAACACCATTCAAAAGCGTTTTAAACATCATTTTTGAAACTTGTATTTCCTTACGTTTCAACAAAATTCGGTTCTTTTTAGATTTCAAAACTACCAAAGCCTCCTCTGTGAAATCTGGGGCAATCAATATCTCAAAAAATAATGAATTCATTTCCTCCGCTGCTGCTTTATCAACCGTTCCGTTGGTTGCCAAAACACCCCCAAAAGCCGAAATTGTATCGCAAGCAAAAGCATTTTTGTAGGCTTCGTGTACGGTTGGAGCCGTTGCTACACCGCAAGCATTGGTATGCTTGATGATAACGAAAGAAGTATCTTCAAATTCATCCAAAAGCGTAATACAAGCATCCACATCTACTAAATTGTTGTATGACAATTCTTTACCGTGCAATTTATCGAAAAGTGAATCTAAATCTCCGTAGAATGTAGCCGATTGATGAGGGTTTTCACCGTAACGAAGAATAGCCCCCTTGCCCCCGAAGGGGGTAAAATCAGCTACGTCAGCGAACGAAAAATCGGAAGAATAAACTCCCCCTTCGGGGGTCGGGGGGCTAAAATATTTATGAATGGCAGTATCATAATGTGAGGACGTACCGAATGCTAACATGGCAAAACGCTTGCGGTCGGAAAGGTCAGTACCACAATTTTTATTTTCCAACATCGAAAGTACTTCAGCGTATTGAGTTCGTGAAGAAACGATAAGTACATCATTGAAATTCTTAGCCGCACCACGAATCAGGGAAATACCGCCAATATCAATTTTTTCAATAATATCATCTTCCGAAGCACCACTGGCAACGGTTTCCTCAAAAGGATACAAATCAACGATTACTAAATCAATCGAAGGGATTTCGTATTGAGCGGCAGTTTCCACATCTCCTTGATTATCACGACGATACAAGATACCACCGAATACTTTTGGATGAAGGGTTTTTACTCTTCCGCCAAAAATTGAAGGATAACTCGTAAGGTCTTCAACCGCCGTAACGGGAATTCCTAAGTCTTCGATGAAAGTTTGAGTGCCACCCGTCGAGTATAATTTTACGCCATTTTTGTGGAGCAATTCAACAATCGGAGCGAGTCCGTCTTTGTAATAAACCGAAATGAGAGCAGATTGGATTTTTTTGGATTCCATTGGTTGTTTTGGGGGTTAGGGGTTGGGATTTAGGAGTTAGTACATTAAATCCTAAATCCTAACCCCTAATTAAATAAAGATGCAAAATTACGTAATTTCAATTAAAGAGGATAAATTTTACTTTTATAATATGAATAAAAGCAAAAAGCGAGTTCTCCTTGATTGGAAAATTCGCTTTTTGCTTTACAGAATATTAACTACCTCCAAATTTCAGTTCCATATAAAATTTTTATTTTCTTCCTATTAGTTCTGTAATCTCGAAAATTATCAGAATTACTAAAATCTAATTTTGTTCCATCACAGTAGTGTTGATGGAGATTAGTTGAAGAATAAAGAGAACCTTGAACCTCAATTATCTTATTGCCTTTATATTCAAACAAGATAACACCATTCGCTACTTTTGCCTTTTCCAAATCAGTATTCCATAATTTCATTTTATCATATAACCACTTTAAATCATTTAAAGGGTCTTTTGTACCACAAACTATCATCGGGTTTGGGTCAATATTGAGCGTTATAGCTACATCTTTTTTACAAGATAAAAATGTTGTTACTATGATACTTGTCATCAATAGTAAAAGTGCTTTCGTTTTCATAATGTGTTTTATTTCGTTTTAGATAAATAGAATAAAGTAACAACTTTTAGGGTAAACGATTAGAAAATTATATCACGATTCAATCATCATTAATATAGAAATAGACGTAATCAACTTAGAATGGGTTGTTTGCATGACTATTTATTTTTTAATTTTACGTTGTATAGGTTCTAAAATGTGTCTAAGAAACTAAGTAAAAATTATTATCTTTGCAAACATTTTTTTTGAAACGAACATAAAATTAATATTTTAACAAATTACAAATGAAAAAATTATCCCTAATCGTATGCGGAGGTTTGTTGGCAATCGGAGCAATATCTTGTGATAAAGCTGGCAATAAAGGCACTGCAACGGCTTCAACGGCATCAACCACTAAGACAGAAGTAGAAATGAAAACCGTTTATGTAAATACGGATTCATTATTATCTGGATACCAATTTTACAAAGACGCTCAAAAAGAGTTTGAAAACAAGGGCTACCGTTTGCAGGTAGATTTGGGACAACGTGAAAAAGCTCTTCAAAACGAATTGGGAGCAATTCAGCAGAGAGCTCAAACCATGACTCAGGCAGAATTGCAAGGTGCTGACATGATGTTGAAGAAAAAAGGGGCTGAATTACAACAATATAGCCAACAACGTCAGCAGGTTTTAGCGACAGAACAAGCTAAGAAAATGCAAGAGTTGTACGCTAACATTCGTGAATATGTGAAGAAACATAATGCTGAAAACAACTTTGAATTTGTGTTGGGATATACCACAGCAGGCGGAGGAATTTTATTTGCCGATGAATCAGCCGATAGAACTAAGCAAATTGTTGATGGCTTGAATGCTGAATACGCAGATAAGAAAAAAGCAAGTCCAACACCTGCTGCACCAACGAAGAAATAAATAAAACTTTGACCACTAAAAAAGCCTTCTCAATTGATTTGAGAAGGCTTTTTTGATGTTGGAAAGGGAAATTACACAGCTGTTTGTCTATCAAAATAAATCATTGATACATCTTTATTATTCAACCCCATATTGGTTAATTTTCACTGCCCTCCCCGCACAAGCGTGACATACCCCGTGAGCGTTGGCATATCATCACCCGTTTTTATGACGTAATAATACGTTCCCATCGGTAAAATTGAATTATCTTTTTTCCCGTCAAAAGGGTTATTCTGATAGTTTTTTGTGGTAAAAATTTCCCCTCCCCAACGATTAAAAACCTTAACTTCGGCATTTGGATAATCCTCAATTCCTTCCAAAATCCAGTTTTCGTTTATATTGTCTTCGTTGGGCGTGAAACCCGTCGGAATTTGGATTTTTGTTTTTACGATAACCATGATTGTATCTTGATTTATACATTCGCTGGATAAAGATTTTGCACTCAAAACATACTGAGTTGTGGCACTTGGAGAAGCCACAGGACGACCGATTGTACTATTATTTAAACCCGTAGTCGGAGACCAATTGACCACCAAATCATTCTTAAAGCTGCCCGTAACGGTACTTTTTATGGTCACAGTATCACCCCTAAAAATGGTTATATCATTTCCCAAACGCACTTTTGGGGTTAAATCCACGTAGGCAATTCTGGATGTTTTAGTATCGCAACCAAACTCATTTGTGTAGGTATAAGTAATGGGCGAAGGACCAAACCCTGCCAATAAAGGACTATAAATCGTTCCTGAAACTCCCCTGCCTTTAAATACGCCTTTTATTGCATCATAAGGATTTACATAAGGCTGTAAATTAATTCGATTTCCTCCCGTTCCACAGGTTGGATAAATGGTATCAAATCTTACGGGCGTGAGTGGGTTTACTCTTAATTTCAAGGTATCAGAAGTCTTCTTACACCCATTTCTATCCGTAATTTCAACTTTGTAAATTCCCGTTTTCAGCACTGGAAATCTTGCGTCTGCACTTTTCCGAATTGAAATATTGTCTTGAAACCATTCATAATTGTTATTAAAATTTTCACTGGCTTTTATAGATATTGAATCGCCTTCGCAAATTACTTTTTTACCCGTTAAATTGGTCAAAATGGCCTCTGGCAAAGGATTTATGGTAACGTCTGACTTCAAATCATACTGGCAAATTCCTGATAGTTGGGTCATTCTAACATTATATTTTCCCGATTTTTTAGCTTGAATAAATACATTTCTAATCGTTATCGTATCATTGATATCCCTTGTCCAGAGGTATAAATAATTGCCCGCATTAAAAGTACCTCCACCCACTTTCTGCACTTGTAATGTCTCTCCCGCAGTGGTTTCGCAAGCCACAATTTTATCGGGCGAAACCGCAAATTGGTCGCCAGGTTTAACTGAGACAATTGTTTTTTCGGAAAGGGAAGAACCACTACAACCTACTTTGTAACTGATGACAACATTGTATTTCCCAGCCTCTGTAACTTTCAGTTTATAACTTTCTCCGTCAGTAGCAATATTATTATCATCTTTTTGCCACTGATATTGAAATTCAGGGTCGTAAACAGTCGCAATTTCTGCAAAACCATAATCACAGATGTCAAGCACAACTATTTTGGGAGGCACAGAAGCAGTAGGTGTCACGGGTACTAAAATGTCTTTGAAAACAATGGGTGGTGGTGGTGGAGCGTTGCAACTAATTACTTTTAATTGAATGTCACGACGTACTCGCCCAATGACTACGCCATTACGCAATTCCTCCACCTCCACCGAGAAAACATACAATCCCAATTGGTCAGATTTAACAGTAATTATTCCATTAGCATCAATGCTCATTGTGGGATTACTTGGAATGGCAGTTGTAGCATCAAATCCACTTGACCAGTTGATAAGCGGGTAATTTGAAGAGCCTCTTGGATTGGGTGTAGGGCTTCCAGGACCGCTGAATCCACCATAAGGTGTCACGAAAGAATATCGCAATTGGTCACCGTCGGCATCAACCGCTCCATCATCAAATTTGAATTCTTGACCTACACAAATATATTCGCCATTGGGAGCCACAAATCTGGGTGAAGAATTCTTGAATTCCGTCCCAGCTCTCAACAAAGGCGGAAATTCCAGATAAAACAACATTCCAGTATTGAGCGAATTAGAAATATTAGTAGCCTCATTTCGACAACATCTATCCCAGACAATATAATAGCCTTGCGGGTCATTGTAATCAGCGGGATCAAGATAAATATTTTCTGTAAAGGAGATAATGGAAACACTCAAACCTTGAGTTGCGGCACATCTTTCATTCGTATAAACCAGGGGAGTGCCTTGAAGTTGAGAAGATGCCAAGGTCATAGACTTCATTAGCATATTGTCCCTTTTTCGATAAATAGCAACTTTTAAGTTATTATCAGCTTGTGAAATGGCTCGACGTGCTTTATCGAAGAATAGATTTAACTTTAATTCATAATAACCATTTGTCCCAGTGTTGTTCAATTCAAAATTACCACCCAAAATATGGTTAGCCCGAATTGATGAACTGGACATAATTATTGCAAAAAACAGTACAACATGGTAAATTTTAAACATAACTTTCAGATTAAAATTAGGTACTTTTCTACTGATTAAACGCTGTAATATCAAGAAATATTACACAATATTACAAATACAGTAAATGTTTAAACGACTGACTAATAAAGACTTACGAGTGCTTATTATAACTGGCAAATTTGGTTTTGGCGTATTATTTTGCGGATATGTAATTAATCTTTAAGCAGCAAGAATGGGTGGGATAAACACTAATTTACATAAAAAGTGGTATTTTCACAAAATTGTTTAGAATTTAGTTTACCCCCATAACATGCAACCTAATTTTTTCGATACACGAGTAGAATATCTCAAAGGCGTTGGCACTTCAAGGGCTTTACTTTTGAATACTGAATTACAGATTTTTACTTACGGAGATTTAATTCAGTATTACCCTTTCAGATACGAAGACCGCACCAAATTTCATCAAGTCAATGAATTGTATGACGGCATGGATTCTGCCCAAATAAAAGGGCGATTACGGTTCGTAGAAAAGATTGGGGAAGGGCATAAAGCACGTTTAACAGGGCAGTTTTCAGATGGTTCTGGAACGATGGAACTCGTTTGGTTTCAAGGAGTTACGTTCTTGGAGAAGAATCTTAGAGCGGGGGCAGAATATGTGATTTACGGAAAACCAGCCTTCTTTAATGGTCGTCCGCAAATGCAACACCCAGAGATGGAATTGTTGAATCCTGACAATGAAAAAGGAGGATATTTTCAGCCCGTTTATGGTTTAACCGAAAAACTCCGTAAGCGTTATGTGGACTCGAAGGTGATTGCGAATATGCAACGCAATCTACTCGACCAGGCTTACACAGACATACGAGAAACCTTACCCGAAAATCTTACGCAAAAATTCAGATTAGTCTCCAAAAGAGATGCCGTTTATAATATTCATTTGCCGCAATCAGAGGCATGGTTGCATCAAGCAAAACGCCGTTTGAAGTTCGAGGAGCTATTTTATAATCAATTACGACTCATAAAACAGAAACTTTTACGTCGGGTTGATTATAGCGGACAGGTTTTTAAAAGTGCCGTTTTAGTAACGGATTTTTATAAAAACCATTTGCCTTTTGACCTTACAAATGCTCAAAAAAAGGTGATTCGTGAGATTTTTGAGGATATGAAATCGGGTAAGCAAATGAACAGATTGTTGCAGGGAGATGTGGGTTCGGGCAAAACAATTGTGGCATTTATTTGTATGCTTTTGGCGATTGACAACAAAGCCCAAGCCTGCATCATGGCACCCACTGAAATTCTGGCTCAACAGCATTATGATGGACTAAAAATTTATGCTGATTTATTGGGACTTACCATCCAAAAACTAACGGGTTCGGTTCGTAAAAAACAGCGAGAAGTAATTCATGAGGGACTCAGAAATGGGGCTTTGAAAATATTAGTGGGAACACACGCACTTTTGGAAGACACCGTGCAATTTCAAAATTTAGGTTTAGCCGTTATTGACGAACAGCATCGTTTTGGGGTGGCTCAAAGAGCAAAATTATGGGAGAAAAACAAGTATATTCATCCACACATTTTGGTAATGACCGCCACGCCAATTCCAAGAACGTTGGCAATGACACTCTACGGAGATTTAGACATTTCCGTGATTAATGAATTACCCAAAGGACGAAAACCCATCAAAACAGTTCACCGCTATGACTCGCACCGACTGAATGTTTTTGGATTTATGCGGGATGAAATTAATAAAGGATTACAAATTTATGTGGTATATCCACTGATTGAAGAATCCGAAAAATTGGACTATAAATTCTTGACCGATGGCTTTGAGAGCATGTCAAGGGCATTTCCTGAGTTTCAAATTGGTATTGTTCACGGTAAAATGAAACCTGCCGATAAGGATTTTGAGATGCAACGATTCATTAAAAAGGAAACGCAAATTTTGGTGGCAACCACGGTGATTGAAGTAGGCGTGAACGTTCCGAATGCCTCGGTGATGGTGATTGAAAGTGCCGAGCGTTTTGGACTTTCCCAACTTCATCAGTTGCGTGGACGGGTGGGGCGTGGGGCAGATCAAAGTTATTGTATTTTAATGACGGACGTAAAATTATCCAAAGATACCAGAGTAAGAATTGATACGATGGTGAGAACAACGGACGGTTTTGAAATTGCCGATGTCGATTTGCAACTCCGTGGACCAGGCGATTTGTCAGGCACTCAACAAAGTGGGGTAATTGATTTATTAATTGCTGATTTGGCAAAAGATGGTGAGATTTTGAAGGTTGCCAGAGAATGTGCCACTGAAATTTTGGAAGAAGATGCAAACTTGGAACTCCCTAAGAATGAGATGATTAAAGAACAAGTGAGTAATTTGAGAGCTAATGAAAGCAACTGGGCGAGGATTAGTTAATTATTAAAACGATCATTTATTGAACAAAATCAAAACGATTACCATAGTCTTCCAAATGGTTAATTACAATTTTAATATGTTTTTCTTTGAAAAGTCTTTCTTTACGTTCTGACCAATTTTGGGTATTTTTTATAATTTCCTCTTGATTAAGATTTGGTTTATTTTTCTTAACGAAATCTACGGTTGCCAAAATTTCCAAAGATAAAGCTGATTGAAACCCATCAATCAGTTTTACTAAATTAGAAAGTATTATTCTTTGTTCGGGAGCTAATTCTTTTCTTACATAATCACTAATTTCCTTTGTTGTTTCATATTTTAATTCCAAAGGTTCAAATGCCTTAACATTCATTTGTTCAAGTCCTTTCAAATATTTTCCGTTAAGATTATGTAGTAAATGTTCCACTTGAACAGAATATGGACCATAATGACTTGCTTCAAATTTTAATTTATTAAACGTTTTTTCACCTAATCTTTGCAGAAAATAGGCTAATTTATTGGCAACAAAAAGACTTGAATTTTCGCCCAATGATTCATAAAAAAACATGGCATAGAGAATCATTGCCCTTGCGGGAGTCAATTTTACTTCTTTGTGACTGTCTTGCTTTTTTAAAATCTCTTTTATTGCTTCATTAGGTTCAAAGATTTGGATATCTATATTTTTCAAATTGCCAAGATATTTTTCAATGATAGGCTTCACTATTTCCCATTTTAAACCTCCATTTCCACAACCCAATGGAGGTATTGCAATACTTTCAATTTTATATAGTTCAATTGCTTTAACTAATTCTTTTAAACCATCCTCAATGTATTCATATTTTGATTTAAGATACCATTCAGTCTTCGTAGGAAAATTGATTATTATTTTTTCTCCTTGAATGGTTTGTTCCTTAACAATAAGTAATTTACCTGTATGCAATCCTTTATCTTTACAGACCGAAGCATACGTTTTGAAATTATTTGGAAACGCCTCTTTGAATTGTAAAGCTATACCCTTACCCATCACACCCACTGTGTTTACAGTATTAACCAAGGCTTGTGTTTGGGCTTCCAGTAAATTTCCTCTTAAATATTTCATCAGTAATAAAAATGATTTTTAGGGTTAATCAGTACAGATATTTTTAAAGATAAACGTTCAATAATTTCTTCAATATTCGTTTTAACATTTTCGTTAAGAACAATAATTGAGCTAATACAATCTATTGGAACATGAAATTTAACTAAAAATTCAGCTTGTTTTCTTCTCATTCTGTCACTATCCTCATCATTTGGTCTCCAATATTTTTCTGAAACCATGTTCCAATCTATTTTGTCAAAATGTAAGGCATCATTATAGAATTCAGTAATCGCATTCTTAGCGTGTCCATCCGTAAAACACCATTCGTCGCAATAGTTTTCGATATCGTTAAATGTACAACAAATGTAAATTATTTCCTTCTGTTCATGTTTTGTAATTCCACGATAGCCTGTTTTTATATTAAGGAGCATGGGTGATAATGGACCAAAATAGAACGGAACGTAGTCTCCTAAAATGCCATTTGGTGGGCTAATTCCAACAGGATAATCACTTCTCTGTGATATTAAACCGCTATCTCCAATATTTATATAATCAGGGTCAGCTCTGTGATGATTCCTTGTAAAAATGCCATTTGAAAGTAAATATTCAATATTATCTACATGAACAATTCGATAAATCTTTACTATTTGTGGTATTTGATTTGACATTTATTAAAAAATAAATCACTTTAAAATAAAATTATTTAGGGCAAAATTTTAGTAAGAAATTTCCTCTTCATCCAATATTTTTTTAACGTTCATAATCACTCCATCCATTACTTCAATGTCCTTATTCCAATCCATTACAATCCAAGTATCAGAAGGAGTGGCGATAAATATTTTGTGGGATTGTGTTGTTACCCAGATTACTTTTTCAACTCCAAATTCAATCAGTTTTTGTGATTTTTCAAAGATGTAATCGGCTTCACGGGCGGGGTATTCTTCTACCTCAGCTTTTATATCCACTTCTACAACAATTTTAGGAGCAATTTTGAAGAAATGGTTATCTAATTTTAAGTTTTCTTTTTTAAAAATAGCAATATCGTTAGCTAAATTGTTTCCTTTTGCCAAGTGCAATCCCGACTCATTCGTAGCAATTATGTATTTTTTACGGTCTATTTGAGTACCTAAAAAATAGTTAATCAAACTAACTAAAACTGCTTGAAATGAGCCACAAGACATAATTTCTTCCAATGTTTTTTTACCTGACAATACATCCCGATACCCACGATAATACACAGGAATTCCATCCATTTCTTCGTAAATTAGTGAAGAAGGAATGGATAATTTTTCTGGCTCAATTATATTTTCTACAACTGCTGTCATCGTCTTTTTCTTTACACAATTTTAAGGTTTATTTTCCGTAAAATCAAGCAATAGTTGCATTACTGACTATTCCAATAATTTGCCAAACCCACCATTCCCTCCTAAATTTACGTCAAATTAACCTTCAACCATGGTAACTTTCCCAAACGCTAAAATAAATATTGGTCTTCATATCACAGAAAAACGTCCAGACGGTTTTCACAATCTTGAATCGTGCTTTTATCCCGTGGGCTGGTGCGATGTCTTGGAGATTCTGCCCGCTTCAACACTTTCGTTTAAGAGTACGGGAATTTCAATTCCTGGAAATCCAGCAACGAATTTGTGTTTAAAAGCCTATCACCTTATAAAACAGGACTTTAGCATTCCTCCCGTCATGATTCATCTCCATAAAGTCGTGCCAATTGGGGCGGGATTAGGCGGAGGTTCGGCAGATTGTGCCTTCACCATCAAAACCCTAAACGACCTTTTTGAGTTACATCTTACAACGGAACAGATGGAAAACTACGCCCGAAAGTTAGGGAGTGATTGTGCTTTTTTCATCCAAAATCGTCCAAAATATTGTGAAGGGAAAGGAGACGAATTTTCAGAAATTTCGTTAGATTTATCTGGTAAATTTATTGTTTTAGTAAACCCAAATATCCACATTTCAACGGCAGAAGCATACTCAGGTGTGAAGCCAATGAAATCTGGAGTTGACTTGAAAGAAATATTGCAAAATCCTGTAAATGAATGGATTAATGTTGCAAAAAATGATTTTGAAAACCATCTTTTATCAAAATATCCAGCCATTTCAACCATTAAAGAACAACTCTACGCACACGGGGCAACCTACTCAAGTATGACAGGTTCGGGTTCAACGGTTTTTGGGATTTTTGAACGAGAAATTGATTTGAAAGAAGCCTATGCAGAATATTCTGTCTGGCAAGGAAAAATGTAACACGTTACAGCATTTTCAGGCATTTAATATTAGCAATTTCTTTTTTTGGAAAAACTGTTTGTTTGAAATTTGGACAAATTTGGAGTCCAGTCGAAATCCCGCTGTTTGAGCGAAGCGAGTTTCGGGATTTCTTGATTTTTTTGTTACTTTTTGTATTAAGACAAAAAGTAAAGGACATTGAAAGGAGAGAAACCTTCGTTTTTTATTACAAATATCCATACAAAAGTGTAAAAAATGCTGATTTCTTATTATTATCACTTAAAATTTATGGAACGCAGAGAACCTTTTAAATTTATGCTCCAAATGGCAATCTTCGGAAGTGGATTGATGTTTTTTGGATTAATGGCAACCTACCTCGCCCGTGAACGCCCAGAGGCAGGTTTCGAGAAAATTCAGATTCCCCAAGTATTCTGGATTAGTACGCTCGTCATCATGATTAGCAGCCTGACTTTGCACTTGGCAAATATGAATTTCAAGCAAGATAAGTACTTGAACTACAGAACTTTAATGGGAATTACACTTACGTTGGGATTAGCTTTTATTGGGATGCAATTTTGGGGTTGGAAGGAAATTTTCGCCCAAAATTCAACTGCCGAAGTCCGAAATGCGAGAGGATTTATTTACTTATTGTCGGGTTTACACGTACTCCACATCGTTTTAGGTTTGGGTTTTCTGATTAAAATTTTCTTAGAAGCCATTAAACGAATGTCTTATATTGAATCGTTTATTTATTCTGTAAACCCACCTAATCAACTCAAAATCAACCTAATAATCTTCTATTGGCACTTTGTGGATTTGCTTTGGGTGGTGTTATTTTTGTTTTTGCTTTGGAGGAATTGAAGCTGATTAGCACACGGATGAAACGGATTAGACACGGATTTTTTGAATTTTATTCGTGTGATTTAGTCTAAATTTGGATTCGTCAGATTAAAGGATTTTTTAGATTTTACGTCCAATTTTAATCCAAAAAATCTACAAATCCCACGAATCAAAATTCAGACTATGTGAAAATTAACTTCACCGAAGCAATCATTAATCCTACTGCCAGTAAATATCTAAGCGTTGGAACATTGAATTTTTGACTACCGAAATAAGAGCCAAAAAGTCCGCCGATAATTGTCGCTAAAACTGCCCATTGCAAATTTTCAGTCAAGTGAATTCCCCCTTTTTGCATTTGTCCGTAGAGTCCAGCAAGGGAATTTACGAAGATAAAAAGGGCAGAAACCGCTGCCGTTTCCTTCAAACTCGACCAACGCATCAACAGCATCAAAGGACTCAAAATAATGCCTCCACCAATGCCAATCATACCAGAAATTAAGCCAATGATTCCACCCGAAAGCAAGCCCGCCCACAAGGGAATCGGACGATTAGATTCGTTATTCTGGTTAATTTGATACAATAATCGGATGATGGAAAGGATAATGCAAACGGCTAAAATTTTCTTATAAATGGAATCTGAAAGCGTCATTGTTCCCCCTAAAAATGCCATTGGGATGCTGGAAATGGCAAAAGGTAGAAATAATTTCATCTTAAAAAATCCTGCCCTTTGAAATCCGATAAAGGAAAATAATGATACCGCAAGGTTCATAATCAAAGCAGAAGGTTTCATCATCAAAGGAGCAATTCCCAACAACGCCATTACCGCCAAATACCCACTCGCTCCACCATGCCCCACCGAAGAATATAGGAATGCAATAATTGCTAACAATATAAGAAGAAGAGGTAAAGATTCCATTGTTGGATAATTTTAGGGTTATAAATTAACGAGTCAGTTTTACTACCTACTGAAAATTATTCGCTGCCCACTATTACTTCCGAATCCCCTGCTCTTTCAACATTTCGCCAATACGATTTATCAAGAAAATGGAGGCTTCAATTTCATCTTTTCTGATGGCAACACTTTCAATATTGAAGCCAAAAGGAACGCCTTTTTCCGTACAGTATCTAATTAATTCTTCCGCAATTGAAAGACAAACTTCAACTGAACGCTCCAAAATATTCTCGGAGGCCCTAAATTCTTCCTTTAATTCTTCTGGAATGTGAATTCCCAGCCACTCCATAAAATGAAGCGTTTTCAAAGATCCACAGGCGGTCAAAGTGAAAATAATGGTTGGTAATTCAGCTTTTTTAGTTGCACAAGTTTCAGATAAGGCATCAATTACGTGTTTTGCATAATCCACATTAAAAACACATTGTGAGATAAAATAACTCACACCCGACGACATTTTATCCAAAATCCGTTGGTCTTCATCTTTCAAAACAGCATGACGTTCTGGAATCATTACTGCCCCAACAACCGAGTTTTCTTGATGTTTACGCCAAATGGCGTACGCCTCTGGTAAACTCGTAACGGGTACGAAATCAGGGGCAGGGACACCAACAAATACGGGATAAAAACCGTGCGAAACCACATCATCAACCCAAATGGTCAATTCATCTTTTGTGAATTTTCCTGCGGGACGGTAAATAATTTTAGGGATTTCAAGTGAATGAAGGTGATTTTTGGCAAATTCAAAAGGATCATGAGCACTCAAAAAAGGGAAAGGTCTAACTTCATCCGTTCGAGCTGATTCGTCTTGCACATCATACACAACCAGAGCATCAATATCCAATGAATATAGACGAGCTAAGGTTTTTTCAGCAATTTCAATAACTCTTTGTGGTTCAACTTGTTCTTTTGGTGGCGTAATGCCGTACAATAATATGCCCGACTGTTTTGATCTTATTCTATCTAAAAACATAAATTTTTGAAATTTTTTTTTACTTCACAAAGATAATGTATTTTTAATCAGAGCAAACTTTCAAAAGATAATTTATCTATTTTTCGTGGAAATATCCAAATATTATTTGGTTTAACATTTCTAATAAAAACTACTCTACACTACTAAAAAATGAAAGAGGCTCAAAATCATTGTAATTTTGTTTTGCGAACAATGAACAACGATAATAATGACCCTCCAAAACGAAATTAGAAGAATTTTAGACGAAAACCAAATTGTAAAAAATGCTTCTCGTAAAGAATTTTTAGGTTTGTATATACCCGCTTTGGTTCAAAGTAACTCAGTTCAGTTCATTCAAACGGCGAAATTTTTAAATTCTGAGGTCAAAGTACAATCTAATATGACTCGTATTCAATCAGACCGCCGATGCGGATTTTTACCGTGAAGTAGAGATAGATTATGACTTTGTTGCCATTCTGTTACTAACACTATTTTCTAAAAATAAGAAACTCCGTATCTGTATTGACCGTACAGATAGTTCCACTACGGATGTCATTTTGGAAAAACCCAAATTAATATCTTAATGGTTTTAGTGGATGGTTAAAATGGAT
>JAYVIV010000119.1:0-3433 GCA_043769985.1 Arcicella sp. | reverse complement strand
AAAATAATTTCTTAGAACCGCTATCTAAGTCTATTTTTGCTGACATAGAAGTCAATTGCTCTTCTATGGGTTTCAAAAGGGTTGTGAATGTTGTAATGGTTGTAAATATTTTCGTCGATATTTTACAAAATTACTTATTCACTCCTCTTTTGTGCCATTAACAATTATCGTACCGCTCAGTAATGAAATAAAATCAAAGAAATTAAGATATTTTTCATTAAGATGGTTGTTTTAAAATTATTATTTTGAAGATAAACTGTCTTTGTCATCTTGTAAAGACCTATTTTAGAACTTCATAAAGTAATTTATTACGATTTCTGAAATATACTAAATCAATCCAAGACCGTTCAAATTCTCCAAAACCTCCTCCAAATTACAAACCTTCCATTCAGGACGTATAAAGTAATTTCCTCCTTCGGTAGTAATTACAAAATTATGTTCGGTTTTTAAATCGTTTAATACCTCGGTTGTACCTCTGGTCAAGGAATTAGCGGATGACAATTTGATTTCAATGGATACTACAGGTGTAATGCCTTTCACTAATACCAAATCCATTTCGGCTTGATTGGAAGTTCTGTAAAAATAGGGTTTTATGGAACTGTGCAAGGCGTTACAAATTTGCTCAATCACGTAGCCTTCCCACGAGTGTCCGATGAGTTTGTTTCTCAACAAAGAATCATAGTCAAAAACGTTGGACAAATAATGTAAATTTCCCGAATCACGATAATACAATTTAGGACTTTTAACGACTCTTTTACTGATATTAACAAACCAAGGTTGTAATCTACGAATCAAAAATGCCTGTTCTAAAACGTCAATGGTTTGGGTAATTAATTTTACATTGACGTTTAATGAATTGGCTAAATCGCTGTAAGTCAAGGTTGAACCGTGAATTCCAGTAAGCATTTGCATGAGATTATAAAGCAAAGTCGGACTAACATTCAGTCCAAGATTTACCAAATCTCTTGTGATATAGGTCTTGATAAAATTCTCTTGCCACAAAGCCCAAATATCATCATCGGGAGCTAATAGTGCATCTGGAAAACCACCTCTGAACCAGTGTTTTTTAAGGTCAATGTCTGGTGAAATTACCTCTGAAAACTGCAAAGGTGGCAGTTCTAAATAAGCAATTCTACCCGCCAAAGTTTCAGCACTATTTGCCAAAAAAGTAGGCGAAGCCGAACCCAATAAAATGAACCGACCCGCTACTCGGTTTTCGTCAATTAGAGAACGCAGCAAGGGGAACAATTCAAGCATTAATTGCACTTCGTCAATGATAACGGTTTTGTCTTGATATTGAGATAAAAACCATTCTGGATTCTCCTTCAATTGAGCCATGACTCTGGGCGATTCGAGGTCAAAGTAAACGCAAGATTTATCCAAAACAGGCTCTAAGTTTTTGACCAAAGTAGTCTTTCCTACTTGTCTCGCACCCACAATTCCAACGGCTGGAAAATGCTTAATGAGTTTTTCTATTTGAGCTTTTTGACTTCTTTTAATCATGATTCTTTTAATTATTCATGCAATTTAGCATTCTTTTGGGATGAATTGCATGAATAATTAAAGAATATCAAGGCAACACCACCTCAAACTCACTCCCCTCCCCTACTTTACTAACCACATTAATCCTCCCATGATGTTCCTCCACCATCTTTTTCACATAACTCAATCCTAAGCCAAAGCCCTTCACATCGTGTACATTACCCGTAGGGACACGGTAAAATTTCTCAAAAATTTGCTTGATTGATTCCTTCGTCATGCCAATTCCTTGGTCTGAGACTTTAATAGAAAGTCCTTTTTCAGTATTTTCAGTCGTGATTTTGATGATGGGTTTTTCTGGTGAATACTTGTTGGCGTTATCCAAAAGATTGAAAATAATATTGGTTAAATGTACTTCATCCGCCTGAATTTCAGGGTTTTCTGCCTGCAAATCTATGTCGATAATTCCCTCACGGAGTTCAATTTGTGGGCTGATATTCTCTAAAACTCGTTCAATAATTTGATGTACATTCACCGTTCCCAAGTTCAAACGAACTTCTCCACGTTCCATTTGGGCGGTTTGTAGTACCTTTTCGACCTGCGAACCGAGGCGTTTATTTTCGTCCCTGATAATTCCCAAATATCTTTTAAACATTGAGGAGCTTGATGTAACTGTCTCATCACCAAGCATTTGAGTTGCCAACGAAATCGTAGAAATTGGCGTTTTGAACTCGTGAGTCATGTTGTTGATAAAATCGTTTTTGATGTCCGCCAATTGTTTTTGCTTCACAATCGTGCTTACTGCCACATAAAAACAACCTAAAACCACCAAAATCAATAGCAAAGAAGTGGCATACATCATCCAAATATTACGAATAATATAACGGTCTTGGTTCGGGAAATATACTCGTAAATAACTCTCAGAATTACTGTAATCATTCGGAAAAAGATTAACGGAATAGGTATCTTTATCGCTCTTCAAACCTGAAACTTTATACTTCATCGATGAGGCATAATGCAAATAATTTGGGTTCTCTAAACTACTGATTCCGTACTCAAACGGAATCTCAATGCCCTTCATTTTAACTTCATATCTCAACAACGAATCCAATACTTGATAATTCACACGCTCATAAATACTGCGTTTTTTAAATAAATAGTCATTAAACACCTCCTTCGCCATTTCCGTTTTATTCCATACTTTTTGAGCGGTTTCAGCGTATTCTGCTCGGCGGTCAATATGTGGCTTCTTAGTTTTTATCTTCTTGGCAATCAATGGTTTAGATTTATTCATCGAATCTTGCAACATTTGATTATGTCGTTGAATCGCCTCTCCAAAAATGTCGCTAATTTGTTTCTGACCATTTAAAAAACTGATAGCATCTTCGTCGTTCAAATCAATCGAAAATTCCTGATGTTCTCTAATATCACCATTCGGTAAAATCTCAACGCCTTTTGATACTAAAATATCAGAAGGAAATTGTGGCTCCTTCATCTTACCCAAACTCATGGCTAATGAAGGAGTATTGGGAACAATTGGGCGTGATTTCTTCTTGGTTTTCGCTTTCTGTTCCACTGGTTTTGCAATTGCCATTAACTGCTTCTGATTTTCGTCAGAAGCAATTTTTCTTTGCATAAAATAATACATCTCTTGTTGCGATAACTTCCTGACAACCTGTTGCATAGCGTCACGAACGTCGCTCCCAAATTGTTCATTTTTGGAACGCACCGTAAACCCCAACCAGTACATCTGGAAAGCAATCAACCCCAATAACGCAAAGGACATAAGGGCAATGATGTATTGTATTTTACGTTTAGTCATTTGTGTTTAGGGGTTAGGGATTGGGGATTAGGGGTTAGGTTGAAAATATTTCGTCGAAAATATTAACCACTAACCCCCAACCCCTAAAACCTATCTACCCATGCAACATTTTAAAAACTACTGTATCTTTAT
>JAYVIV010000118.1:0-6506 GCA_043769985.1 Arcicella sp. | reverse complement strand
AAACCGTCAAAATTTTGTGGCTACTCACCCGATGGCAGGAACAGAATTTTCGGGTCCAGAAGCGGCAATTCGACATCTTTTTGATGGTAAAATGTGTGTGCTTTGTGATATACAAGATTCCAAATCTGAATTGGTTGAAATTATCCAAAAAATGTATGTAGAAGGTTTACGAATGAACGTCATTTATATGGAATCATCCGCTCATGATGTGCATACTGCCTATATTTCACATATTTCTCATATCTGTTCATTTGCTTTGGCTTCCACGGTTTTGGCGAAGGAAAAAGATGAAGAAAGTATCTTTAATTTGGCGAGTACGGGTTTTGAATCTACAGTTCGTTTGGCGAAATCTAATCCCGAAACTTGGATTCCAATTTTCAAACAAAATCAAGAAAATATTATTGATGTTCTGGATGAATATATTACTACACTCTTGAAATTCAAAGGTTTAATGATTTCAGATAGCTACGATAAATTCAAGGAATGTCTGGTGCAAGCGAATGATATTAAACGAATTCTGAATAAATAAATGGCTCACGGATTGGATGGATTTAACACGGATTAAAAGGATTTTATATTTTTAATCTGTGCGGTCCCCGCTGCGGTCTAATCCGTTCAATCCGTGTGCAATTTCATTCCACACATTAATTATTAATACCTTAATAATCAACAGATTAAAAAAATATTATCTTTACATTAAACCATTATCTGCCGTTACAATCTAATTGATTGAAATCCCATTTCTACTATTAGAAACCTACCATTGTTCTATTTATTGACGTATTACAAATAGAAAATCCATTATATCTCAACGATTGAACTCTTAAAAACTTCCGAAAAAAACTATGGCATTGATTGACGCTTATACGCAAAATCTCACGGCTCGACAAGTTACGCATTTATTGAGGCGAACAAACTTCGGAGCAACCTCAGCCCAAATTAAATCATTTACAGGAAAGAAAATTGATGTTGTTGTTCAACAATTATTAGCTTCTCAGCCTGTGCCACCCGACCCTACGGACGAAAATCAAAAAACATCTCACGATTTGGTTTGGGGTGGTCCCACACTTGTAGATGCCGACCGCAATAATTTTGATGGAGCGAGAAGAGCAAAACTAAAATATTGGTGGATGGGTTTGATGACAAATCAGGCTGTTTCTTTGACGGAAAAAATGACTCTGTTCTGGCAAAATCACTTCGTTTCAACTTCTACTATCGTGCAAGATGTTCGTTTCTTGTATCGTCAAAATCAGCTGTTACGGAAATTTGCTTTTGGCAATTTTCGTAATTTCGTTATTGAAATCACGAAAGATCCAGCCATGTTGGTTTATTTGAGTGGGAACAGCAATGTGGTTGGCAAACCCAATGAAAACTATGCTCGTGAGTTAATGGAATTGTTTACGATTGGGCGTGGAAATTATACGGAAGATGACGTCAAGGCTGCGGCTCGTATTTTGACAGGTTGGCGTTCATTGAATTATAGAAGTACAACCGTTGCAACCATTGCAAGCGAATTTCGTTCAGCACAACATGATACTGCCGATAAAACTTTCTCTGACTCATATCAGAAGAAAATTATCAAGGGTCGTGCGGGAACAACCGCAGGGGATGATGAACTGAAGGATTTAGTTACCATGATTTTGGATCAACCCGAAACTGCTCGTTTTATCGTTAGAAAATTCTACCGTTTTTTTGTTCAAGCAGATATTTCTGCCCAAATTGAAAAAGATTTTATTGAGCCTTTGGCAACTATTTTTAGAAAAGACTACGAGATTAAACCTGTATTGACTGCCCTTTTCAAGAGCCAACATTTCTTTGATGAAACACTGTATGGTTCACAAATAAAATCTCCTTTAGATTTGATTGTTGGAACGTTCCGAAATTTCAGTTACCAAGTCCCAGACCCTGTGAAAGAACGGATAAAATATGATGCTGCCACAACATATTTGTATGCTCGCAGTCGTGAACAGCAAATGGATATTATTGATCAGCCTAATGTATTTGGTTGGAGACCTTATTATGACACTGAATTTTATGCGATTTGGATAAACTCAACAACGCTCGCATTAAGAGGAGGATTGACCGATTATGTTGTCAGAGGAGCAACTAATATTAATTTGGACATCAATACTTTATCACTCCCATCGCTGACTTCATTGCCACAAGTATTGACAGACAAAGATTCTGTTTATGTAATGGTTAAAGAGTTAACAGACTTAATGATGGCATTTCCATTAGCAGAAGACCAAATCAAGTATATCGTAGAGCAACCTCTTATGGCGGGTGCTCCCTACTACGAATGGATGGAAATCTGGAATGCTTACATTAAAGCTCCAACTGATGCTATGAAAAAGAGTGCTGCAAAAACTCGTTTAGATCGTATGATGGTATATATCCTCAGACTGGCTGAATATCAAATGGGATAGTTCAGGGGTGAACGGTTCACGGTGAACGGTTGACAAAATTACAATCCTAATTTCTTTTAAAATATCTTTTCAAATTAACCGTTCACCGTGAACCGTTCACCGTGAACCGATATAAAACATGAAACGTAGAGATTTTATACAATATAGTTCCGCTTCGTTCTTTTTGCCATTACTGCTTGATGGTTTTGGAGCAAAAGCACATACGCAGGCAACCACTCCTTTCATGAAAGCCATGTTGGATGTTGCCGATGCAAATGATAATATTTTAGTCGTAATTCAGTTATCGGGTGGTAATGACGGACTCAATATGGTTATACCCCTCGACCAATACAGTGATTATTCTGCAACTGCTCTCAGAGGAAGCATTGCTATTCCAGAAAGCAAAGTCCTGAAATTAAAAGATAACCTCAAAACGGGATTACATCCATCTATGAAAGGTTTGCAGAGACTTTACGATGAAGGTAAATTGTCAATCGTTCACTCTGCGGGCTATCCAAATCCAAGTTTTTCGCATTTCAGAGCCAGTGATGTTTGGTTTACGGGTGTGGATTCTGATAAACTTTCAACTTCAGGATGGTTAGGTAGATATGTTGACGGCCGCTATCCTAATTTTCCTGATAATTATCCCAGTACAGCGAATCCAGACCCACTTGCCATTCAGATTTCGTCCATTTCAGCAACGGTTTTTAATACGGCATCCATTACCTCTGCTCTTGCTATCCAGAACCCCGATACATTTGCAACCATTGTAGGAGATAAACCTAACATTGACCCAAGTCCACTACCAAATACCCCAGGCGGAAAATACACTGCTTTTGTTCGCCAGCAACAAATATCTTCTTTTGCGTATGCTGGACAATTAAAAGCAGCATCTGCAAAAGGAAAAAATATGGTGACATATCCTGCGAATAATCCATTGGCAGACCAGTTAAAGATTGTCTCAAGATTGATTCATGGAGGTTTGCAGACCAAGATTTATTATGTGACTTTGGGGGGATTTGATACCCACGATAACCAAGTAAGTGTAAATGATAATTCAACGGGAAATCATGCTACTTTAATGCAAAGAATTTCCGAAGGAATAACTTCTTTCATGGATGATTTGAAAGCACAAGGCACGCAAGATAAAGTTGTCGGTATGACGTTCTCTGAATTTGGACGGAGAGCAAACGCCAATGGAAGTAAAGGAACAGACCACGGTTGGGCATCGCCATTGTTTGTTTTTGGTAATGCCGTCAAAACGCAAGTCATCGGTAAAAACCCCGATTTGAAAGCTTTGTCGGGAAGCACAGGAAACTTCAACGTTCCTCTGCAAAATGATTTCAGACAGGTTTATGCTGCCGTTTTGCAAGATTGGATGGGAGCAAGTGCCTCGACAGTGAAAACAATTATGTTGGATAAAACCTTTGACCCTGTGCCAATTTTCAAAAATACAAAAGTGTTGGCTAATGAAGCGGAGATACCTTTGACAGATTTGAATATTTTTCCAAATCCAGCACAAACCGATACGATTATTGAATCAGAGGCTTTTGCCAGAAATAACACTGAATTAGTGGTTACGGATGCTTATGGACGTAGTTTTGACACCAATCCAACTCGACTCTCACGCACGCAAGTACGGATAAACGTAAGTGGAATGGCTTCTGGAAAGTATTTTGTGAAGGTTGATACAGGGGCTGAGCCATTGGTGAAGGCTTTAATGGTGATGAGGTAAATAAAATTAATAAAAACTTTTCTTCATTCCATTTGCAATTAAAAAAAGGTATTCCTAATTTTGCACTCCCAAAAGGGACAATTCCTTTACGCATACGGGCGTGGCGAAATTGGTAGACGTACCAGACTTAGGATCTGGCGCCGTGAGGCATGGGGGTTCGAGTCCCTTCGCCCGTACTTTTTTCATTATCTTAAGTAGTTATCAGTAAGCAGTAATTTCTTAGATAAATGATACAAATTATAGCCCTTTTAACCCATTCGGTTATGAGGGCTTTTTTAATTATAAATCCAGAATTTCAACATAAGAAATATAACAGATGAACATTTCTCTCGAAAAAAGTACCCCCGTAAACGCTCGTTTGGTCGTTTCAATCGCAGAAGCAGATTATAAACCCCAAGTTGATAAGAAATTAAAAGATTACCGCAAGCAAGCCAATATCAAAGGTTTTCGTCCAGGAATGGTGCCAGCTCAATTGATACAAAAAATGTATGGTAAATCGATTTTGATTGACGAAATCAATCAATTATTAGGGAAAACTGTTCAAGAATATATCCGTGAAAATAGTTTGAGTATCGTAGGCGACCCAATGCCAGTGCAAGACGAACAGGAAGTTATTGATTGGGACAGCCAAAAAGATTTTGAATTTTCTTATAATCTTGGTTTATCAGGAGAATTTACAGTTGATTTCGATAAAATTCCAGCCGTTAAAACGTATGATATTCAGGCAGGAGAGAAAGAATTGAATGAAACTTTGGATAACATCATGAAAAATGGTGGTGAACAAACTCATCCAGATACCGTTGAAGATGGAGACATGATTTTCGGAACTTTCACCCAAGGAGAATGGACTGAGAAATCTGCTATTCCAATGAAATCCATTAAGGAAGAAGCAAAAGCAACGTTTATTGGTGCTACAAAAGAGGCTACTTTAGCTTTTGATGTTCAAGATACTTTCGTAGATGAAAAATCTATTGAATTGGCAACTGGAAATAAAACTGGTTTGACTGGGGAAGTTTCTTTTGTAATTGAAGACATCACTCGTACGGGTGAAGCTGAAATGAATCAAGCGTTTTTTGATAAGATTTTAGGTGAGGGAAAGGTTTCTTCGGAAGAGGAATTCCGTGCGGAGGTGATGACAATAATCCAATCAAATTATAAGCGTGAATCTGAATATTTAATGAAAATTGATGCCGAGAAAGCACTTTTAGATAACGTTTCAATCGAATTACCTGATGAATTTTTAAAGAATTGGTTGGTGACAATTAACGAAGGGAAATTTACTCCTGAGCAAATTGATGCTGATTTCGAGAACGTGAAAAAAGACTTGCGTTGGACATTAATCAAAAACGAAATTGCTACGAAGAATGACATTAAAGTTGAATACGAAGAAGTTTTGGCAAGAACCAAAGATATGATTCGTGGACAATTCGGTATGATGGGTGGCATGGGTAGCGACGATTCAATGGACGAAATGATTGACCGTATCGCAACGGGATATTTAACGGATAAAAACAAACAAGACAATTTCAGAAAGATGTTTGACGAAGTTTTCACTGCCAAAATTTCTGATGCGATTGTCGCCAATATGAAAGTAGAAAACAAAACAATTGACGTTGAGGAATTTAAGCAAATTGCTGATTCTTTGGTGTAGATTCTATAGAATTACAAAACGACAAAGCCGTGGAAATTTAGATTTTCATGGCTTTATCGTTTTACAACTTTAAATTTTAAATCATTATTTTGCCAAATGTCCAAGGTATAATATCTTGATAAATACCATTGACTAAGCATAAACGTTTGTATAGACCATCTGTATATTCACCTTTCCTTCCACTAATAACATTAAAATCTATCAAACCTGCCCCACTTGGAACAGTTCCTTCCAGATAAAAATAACCTTCAGAGTCCGAATAAGTCTCTTTGAAGAATCCCTTTTTATCGCTAAAAAATATAAATCCAACTCCCACTGCAGGTTGATTATTTTCATCAATCACGTAACCCGTGAAAATAGTCGGAAGTGGTAGCTCTTCTTTTTTACAGGAAGTTAAAATTGTCTGAAATATTAGCCCTAAACCAATCAAAAAATTTATTCGTTTCATAAAAGTAAAGTTTAAAATTATGATTTGAATTTACCAATAATAATGATCAAAAATCCCTGATAATCAATCGATTATCAGGGATTCTTTTTGGATATTAACTCAAAAATCTACCTCACCAACTCGACCCACCCCTTCAAACTTTGGGTGGCACTATTGGGGTCTAAAGTCAGGAATTTTACTTCACAAGTATAAAAATATGACCCTGCTGGAAGGGGATTGCCTGAACCATCGTTACCGTTCCATTCTAATTTAGGCCCTGCATATTCA
>JAYVIV010000117.1:0-8934 GCA_043769985.1 Arcicella sp. | reverse complement strand
ATATGCCCATCCATGCCTTCCATCAACAAAGGAACTTCTTTTTGAGAACGCCCACAAAGGACGCAATATGGTTGTTGCTGTTTCATATAATTTAGCTTTGAGCTATGAGCTTTAAGCTATGAGTTTTAAAAACACAAAATTAGTTAATTCTAAACGAAAAATGCTTACCGCTTTGTGGAAAGAAGTAAGCATTTTTTAGGTTATTACCGCAAAGACGCTATGACGCAAATTAAAAATTGCAACACAGAATCTTCATAAAAACTGTAACATACCAAACCCTTGCGTCGTAGCGTCCTTGCGGTTCAAAACTACGCTCTCTTCAAAACCTCATCAATCAAACCATATTCTTTGGCTTCTGAGGCACGCATCCAATAATCACGGTCTGAATTAGCTTCGATTTCCTCGAAAGTTTTTCCTGAATGTTTTGCCAAGATTTCGTATAATTCTTGACGAATTTTCACGATTTCACGGGCAGTAATCTCAATATCACGAGATTGTCCTTGCGCACCACCCGATGGTTGGTGAATCATAATTCTGGCGTGTTCCAAAGCTGAACGCTTGCCCGCCGTGCCTCCTGCCAACAAAACTGCCCCCATTGAAGCTGCCAAAGATGTACAAATCGTTGAAACATCTGGGCGGATATAGTGCATGGTGTCATAAATTCCAAGACCCGCATAAACCGAACCGCCAGGCGAATTAATGTACATCATAATGTCTTTTTTGGCATCGGTTGACTCCATGAATAACATTTGAGCAACGATGATATTTGCCATGTAATCATCCACAGGAACGCCCATAAAGATAATTCTGTCCATAATCAAACGTGAAAATACATCAATCTGAGCAAAACGCATGGGACGCTCTTCGATGATGTACTGAGTCATATCTTCAATAAATGGGCGACTCGTTCCACCAATTTGACTACCCATTTGGTTCATATATTGGTCAACCGTCAAACCGTTCAAACCTCTATCGTGAACGGCATATTTTCTGAATTCTTCTGAACTTAATTCTTTTGGGAACATATTTAATTTTAGATTTATTTGTACAATGATTGAATGATAGAATGATAGAATTAGTGAATGTAGTCCACGCAATAAGTTCAATCATAAAGTCATTTGTTTATTTTTGTTAGATTGCTCTCTCTAAATAACTTATTGAACATCTAAATAGTTCTTGAATGACATTCTGAAACTAATCTAAACTTCATTTTCGTTATCTTAGAAACTCTGACAACAAAGATGCAAAAACTATTAAATATATCTTGTCGGTTTAACCAAGAATTTATCAGAAAAAGCAATAGATAATTATGAGTTATGAATTATGAGTGATGAGTGAAAAACTTAATCAACTGATAATCAAAACATTAAATCAAAATAAATCATTCTCAAAATTCAAACTTCAATAATTAGAATAATATGGAAATTGGAGAAAAAATACGTTATGCCCGCCTAAAAAAAGGCTATTCCCAAGAAAATATGGCTGATTTTTTAGGGATTTCTACCTCTGCTTATGGAGATATTGAAAGAAATAAAACGGAATTAACCATCAGTAGAGCCAAAAAATTAGCCAATATTCTCAAAATAAGTATTTTGGAATTATTGGGTGAAGAAATTCAAACGCCCGAAGTTTTGGAAAATGCTGCTACAAATGATGTTGATAAACTGCGTTCAGAAGCCAATTATTGGCGAGAAAAATTTGAGCATCAAGTGATGGTAGAAGCTTTCCAAATGGTTCAGAATCAATATCAACGAGAGAAGATTGGGTTTTGATTTTGCGGAAATTGGAGTTCATTTTTTAATAATGATTAGCAGTTCTTGACCTATAGTATTAATCAATATTTTAAAGTCAAGATTTCCATTAACTTCCTGTTTTACAGATATTTGAAATAAATTTGTGATAATTTTGTCAATCTTCGAGCGTTCTTCACGCATGGAAAGATATTGACCAGAAACGGATAAGGAAGTAAGGTTGAAAGCAAGAATAAATAAGGAAATAATCGAAAGCTTATTCATTTTATTGCTGTTTAGGGAGTCGATAAAAACACGTTGGCGGTAACTCGAAAACAATGGTTATTTATCATTATATCCTGTAAAAATAACCGATATATTGTTTACATTTACCAAAAATATACCAGACTTAGTACACTGTTTAATAAGTTTTATTATCCAAATTGTTGGAACACGATTTTCAAGATTTATAGAATTAAAATGATTGTAATTTCTAATCTTGTTTAATCTGGTAAATCTCATCAATCGTGTTCTAAAAAAATTAATTAAACAGTGTACTTAGGAATGGGTAAATAATAAGTTGTAATGGTTATTGTGAATTATTTTGTTGATAGTTTGATGGCATTTTGAGGGGAATAGCATCGGGCAACGTTTGTCGGGCAACGTTTGTCGGGCAACGTTTGTAGCTATTTACCGAAAAATACCATCGAAATATCAGCAAAAGAAACTTAGAAACTGTTATAACTTATTGTTTACACGTTCCTTAGTAAGCGGTACAAAATTTCCATACCATCAAAACAGGTATCACTATGAAATCAATGTTCATCATTACTTCTTTATTTTTCGTTATTTTTAAAGGGTATTCACAGAATCCTTCTAACAGTTCTACATGGTTGGAAGACACCAGCGGCAAGATGCTGATGTCAAGCAATCATATAGATATTGATGGAAATCCTTATTTTCCTAAAGAATGGATTGAAGGATCAATAACGCTAAAAACTGGAAAAAAAATTACCTATAATGCTCTGCGGTATAATCTAATGTCTGGAAATTTAGAATTTAATTATACTGGTAAACCATACGATGTAATTAATTCAATGAATGAATTTACGTTGGGTACGATGAGATTTCGGAACGGTTTTTCAACAACTGAAAAACAAAATTCTGAATCCTTCTACCAAGTTTTATATGATGGAAAGCAAAAATTATTATGTCACAGAACCGCCAACGTTTATTTTGAACAAGCCTACAATTCCGCTACAAAAACGAAGAAATTGGACGTAATAGAAACTTACTATGTTCAAAAAATGGATGGAAAATTATATGAAGTGAGGAAAAATCTCAAATATTTTTTGGTTATTTTGGGTGATAAATCTAACCAGTTAGAAGAATTTTGCAAGAAGGAAAATATCAAATTGAAGTCTTGGAACGATGCAGTGAGGATTTTGGAATTTTCGGATGGGTTGGAGAAACAGTAACTTACAAAAGCATTTATATGTTTTACAGATAGAAAATCCTTCGCCTGTGAGCAAAGGATTTTCTTAACCTTAAATTTTAATAGACAAGTGTTCGTAAATACTTTCTTTAAATACAGGTTTAATCTTTTCATTATCTTGATTATACAGGGGTAAACCAATCAAACGATATTCTTTATTTTCTGCTTTTAAGGTTTTGCCATCTCCATATTTATCGGTTATTTCCTGCAAAAATTCTTCTTTCCAGCCTTCCTTTCCTTTTTCAAATAAACCATCTTCATCGGCAAATTGACCGCCTTTGGGTTCAATAAATACTTGATAAAATGTATTTTCTTCTTTCTTTTTTAGCACTAAAATAAAATCGGGCTGAAAGCCTTTTCCCGTTTTGAAATCATAGATTTTATAGATTTCTTCATTCCTCAAAAGATGGATTTTATCGTACAGACTCTCAAAATTACCCATAATTGTTTTCAAGAAATTTATCAAATTCTGCTCCTCACTTGTACCATGAAAAGCATTTAGAGCGTACCAGTCTTTACCTTTCAATTCTTTTTCTAATTCAGTATTTTTAGCATCTTCAATAATTGATTTTAGTTTAGGTTCTCCAAATAGTGCAATGACATTGTTTGAACTAAATTCAGACCCAATATATGGATTAGAAAATCCCTTTAAATCATTTCCTAATTTGTCAAAAAAGCGAATAAAGCCTTTCAATTTTTGTTCATTTGAAATAAGGTCTAAACGTGTTTCTTTGGTTTCTGCTTTGGCAAATATTTCTTTGGGTATGATGTATTCAATTTTCATATTTCCGAAGAAATTTTCTTTGAAAATATGATTCATAGAAGAAATGGATAGTTCCTCTTTCAGATTTGAGAATCGAAATAGTGAATTATCCTTGCGTGCATGAATATTGAGTGCTTTTTGAATGATATGTTTGTCATCTTTTAATTCTTTTAAGCTAAATTCAATCGTTCCCGAATCAATTAATCCTGAATCGTATCTTGTTTTATCGTTTTCATCTTCTCCCAATTTGATATTTGTCTCATTTATGTCAAGGAAATCTACTTTGTATGAAAACTTGAATGCCTTTAAATCAGATAAATCCGTCTTTTTTCTATTGGGATTATCCAAACGACTATTGCCAAATAATTGCAATTTTTCATTCGCTTTTCGGAAGTCGTCTTTCAGTCCAAATATTTTAATAATCTTATTATCAGTCAATAATTCTTTATCCTTCAATTCCTTTTTCAATTCACTCAAATAGCGTTCATCGTTGTCGCTGTGAAAATAAAATTCCTCTAAAACCCTTAATTCATGGTCTAAATTTGCATCAAATTTTCTTTTATTAATTGCTTTATCTTCAAATTTGAAAGGGCAATATCTTACGCCTCTACCTATCAATTGTACCTCTGAGGTGGTTGCATTACCCGATTTACCCTTGTTTGACCCACCCGAATTTTGCCCTTCGTAAAGCCTGACAATGTCATAAAGATTTTGAACGTCCCAACCTTCGGTAAGCCTTTGAACCGTAAAAATGGCTCGAATATGATTGTCTTTATCTTCCAGACTATTCAGCAAACGGTCGGTTTCTTCATCCGTTTTTTCTTTCTTGGTTTTGTTGGTTTTGGAGTTGGTGATGATACAATTTCGTTCAGCAAAATTATACTGTAAATACTCAATGACATCTTTCAATGACAAACCGTGTGTGTCAATATAACGCTTCACATCAATGATACGACTTTGCCCTTTTTGATAAGTTTCCACGACATCCATCAACTTTTGTTCATCAATTTCTTTCAAAAAATCAAAATCAGAAATATTGAGGTTTTCGATTAAATCATTGAAGAAAGCAAAGTCTTCTTTTGAATTATTTTGTTCGACAATATCTACCGTTTTACTTCTAAAAAGTATGACGGGTTTAAAATTTACAATTGAGTTTTTTAAAGCAATTTTATGACGATACCAATTGAATAACAAAGCCTGTAAAATACGTTTTTTCTTATCGAATGAGGACGATACCAAATTGATTTCTTTGGTGTAGCCAGCCTTCAAAAAGTCCTTTAAATCGAACCTAATAATGGTTTTTGATAAATATTTGGCTTTTACTTCCTTGATTTCGGGTACGGTTGCCGTGAATTCTAACAAGGCATTTTTATTCAAAAAAACCTCACCCCCAGCCCCTCTCCGAAGAACAGGGGAGACATTACTGCCTTTATTGAGGATTAAATGAATGACGGTATGCTCCCAACTTTTTTCAATATCATCCTGCGAAGCTCCTTCTGATAGTTCTTTGGTGGCTTCAATATCTAACTGAATGTTCTTGTTTTTCTTGGTGTCGGCATTCAAATGATGGGCTTCGTCACCAAGCATAATAATGTCTTTTTTCTGTAAATCCTCCAAAAAAACATTGTCCTCTTTGACTTTGTAAACATCGTTGTGCAATGAATGGATGGACGTAAATTTTATCTGAATATCATCACTATCATCCGCAAAAGTATTTACTTTTTTGATGGATACCGTTTGGTCGTCAATCACAATATTTTGTTTGAACAAATACTTATTGTGGCTTGGGTTACAGAGGTTTTCTTCGGTTTTACCTACGATATTATTCTGATTGACGAAGAAAATGAAATTACGGTGTCCTTTTTTGTAGTAATACAAAATTGCCGCCGCCATCACCAATGTTTTGCCCGCACCCGTTGCCATGTTGAAGAGTAAATGGGTTGGCTGGTTTGCAGGTTTTTCAAACTCATGTTCATCTTCTTGATGTGCCAGAAAATATTGAAGTGCCTTTTTTTGCCAATCAAAAAGGGAATATTTTAGATTGTCTGTTATGTACGGTGGAATAAGAATCTTTTTAATATTGTTTTTGCCAATATCTTCTGTCAATTGGTCAAAAAGGTATTTTTCTGGGAATAAACTCATGGGAGGTATTTTGTAGTAGATAGACAAGGTTATAGACTACGACATAACTTCTCGGAACGAAACCTAACAGGTTTTGAAAACCTGTTAGGTTTTTGATGGTTCAAATTACAGAAGGTTTTGTCGTAATCTATAAAACCTGTCCTACTGGTAAAAATCGTTGGTTAGGGAAATATCTTCTTTGCTCAAAGCATAGCGACTATCTTGCATATCGCTTACATTCACGTACAACTGATTGAGGTCAAGCATTTTGGCATAAATCTCTTTCTGACGTGCCAAGGACAGTTTTATGAAATTCCCTTCTTTTGAAATCTTCTCTCTAAACGCTTTGATTTTTACGTTGTAGTGTAGAAAATACTTCTCGCACATTTCCTCAAAAAACGTATTTAATCCTTCCAAACTTTCTGCTTTTTCGATTTGTTCAATGGCATTTTGATTATTTTTGGCTAATTCTAAATAGATGAATGAGCTATCTATATTCTCTTTTTGAAATACTTTTTGAACTCTTTTGGCTGTGATACTTTCAGCATAGTTCATTTGTTCAACCATGATAAACTGCCGATTTCCTCTATCTTCTTTATTGAGTTGCAAAACGGCATGAGCGGTTGTTGCACTCCCAGCGTGAAAATCAAGGATTATCGAATCTTGTTTTGTTGCAATTTTTACAAAATCCCTAATTAAATCGACAGGTTTAGGATTTTTAAATATTTTTCCTCCAAAAAAATGTTTTAATTGTGCAGTTCCATTTCCACTACTATATTCTGGTTTATAAAAAAGTGTTTTAGGCTTTTTGGAGGGCAAATCACTTAGTTCCGGTCTTTGTTTTTTATTGATAGAGTATCCATTTTTATTTTTTGAAATTATGACATCTGTTGATAGCTTATTTTTGGAATTATATCCCCACCGCCATCTTCCATAAGTATTTTCATCAATCATAGGTAGTAAGAAAGTAAATCCTTGAAGGATGTATTTTTCTTTTATAATTTGCAGATGATTATCATCAAATCCATTTTGGACAGTGAATATTTTATCATAATCTTCTCTTATTATAGTGGTAATTTCATTAGATGATTCTTTGTATAAAATTGGGTAAAACATTTTTTGTCTATCCTCTCTTTTACTTTCTTCACCAGTTGCTCTTAATGGTGCTCCTTTTTTAAAAAGCCCTATTTCGTCTTCGTCCCACTTGTCTAATTCTTCCTCTTCAATTTCAAATTCATAAATTCCCACTTGCTTTTTATTTTTCGCAAAGACTAACGTATATTCATGTGTACCAGCAAAACCAAATTGGTCATTATTGCCTTTTAAATTCATTATCGTAGGTAAACAAGCAATAAAATTTTCTCGTTTAAATATTTCATCACAAATTACTTTCAGATATGCCTGCTCACTGTCATCGCAACTGATTATTATTAATCCCTCATCTGATAATAACTCAAATGCCACTTCCAACCGATTTTTCATAAAAGTCAGCCAAGTAGAATGATTAAAATTGTCATTATACGCAAAACTATCATTACCAGTATTGTACGGAGGGTCAATATAAATCAACTTTACTTTACCTCTAAATTCTTGTTTTAAGCTGTGCAAGGCAAGTAGATTATTGCCTTTTATGATGAGATTATCTTTAATTGTTCCGTTTTCATCACGAGTAAAACTTTTCAATTTTTCTTCGCCATCTTTCATAAAATGCTTGATATTAGTAAAGGCTTTAGGTTCAAGAAGTCGGTCTATTTCATCACGGGCGAGTATTTGGTTAAAAAATACTTCTTTTCGTTTGGCTTTTTTCTCCACATAATCGCCTTCTTTTACATCAAATTCAAAATACACATCGCTCCCTTCTTCGGTGCTTTGTCCGCCTTCCAAAATGCAATCTTTATACGGAAAATTTAAAACCACATCCGAAGTTTCACGCAATAAACGACTCCCGAAACTTAGCCCTATTTTGTTCTCAAATTGGGTATAAGAGTTGTCTAATTTATTTTCATCCAAGAAAAACCTAAAATCATTTTGTTTAAAAACGTAAACATCTTTGATTTTCAGAAAGAATCTTTCACGGGTTTGTGGGTCATTCAATAATAATTCAATCAGTTGCGGGTCTAATTCGTTGGCGTATTCATGCACAAGATTTTCACGCAAATCACCTTGTTCGTCAACTAAACGAGCATCGTTTTTGAGTAAATCAATCAGTATTTCTTTGAAAGAGGGAGTGGGCATTTCGGGTTTGTTTTCAGATGGAAAACCCCGAGGTTCTGAGGGTAAAAAGGGCAAAAAAATAGGGCGTGAACCTCTGCTATTAAGTTCTATTTCAGAAAGGTACGACCAAGCACCCGAAAGGATAGAAAATCACAGCAAGAGGACACCCCCATAGGGAGCATCCGCCTTAACTGTTTCTTCTTAGACTGTAAAATTTTGCCGATTTTAGGTTTGAAGAAACTGTTTAGCAACGCTAATATTTATGTATTTTATTATTTTTTGTTTTCGATAATTTTTGTTTTTAGTTCATTCTATAACTCATTTATTTCGCTTTCAGAAAGACCAGTTGTTTTTATAATGATGTCCATTGGTACGCCATTTTGTTTTAGCGCTTTTGCTACTTTAATTATCCCCTCCGTTAAACCTTCATCAAAAGCCGTCTCTTTGGCATAGTCAAAAGTATTTTTATTATCTCTGAAAACTTTTAGACTTTGTTGTTCATTATAAAATTTTGGTTCTACTATGATTTATACGGGAATTCATTTGTCCGATTAACGCTGGCAGGGTTTTGAACCCTGCCAGCGTTCTAACCCGTATAAATTGTAGAAGAA
>JAYVIV010000116.1:0-18005 GCA_043769985.1 Arcicella sp. | reverse complement strand
CATTCAAACACCATAACAGAATCTAAATAACAAATGAGAGAAGGTGAACATCAATCTTACTTTGACAATATTCAGCAAGAATTAGCTGATGAACTTCGACAAGCACGACATACTATTTTTGCAGCTGTCGCTTGGTTCACTGACTACACTTTACTCGGTATTTTGGAAGATAAAGCCCGAAAGGGTATTTATGTTCAACTCGTAATTTCAGCACATGACTTTAATGAACATGACCGCTATCAAACTCTCAGTGATTTGGGAGGTGAGATTTATGTGGTTGGTAGTAAGGACATTACTGGGTATGACTTTATGCACAATAAATTCTGTGTTATTGACTACAAAACAGTTATTACAGGCTCATATAACTGGACTAAAAATGCGACTTCAAATGAAGAAAACATTGTAATAATTAACGATTCAAAAGTAGCAAGGCAATATTCCACTAAATGTGTAGAGTTAATTCAGAGTGGAAAAGTAATAGATTTTGACGACTCAAATGACATTCGTTTATCAATAACTACACCTACTACACTTGTTGAAAGTGGCGATAATATTGAGGTTTTCTGGAAAGTCGAAAATGCAGAAGATATTTCAATTGAAGGAATTGGTAGTGGTTTAGAAATGAAAGGCAATCATTCTGTAAAAATTAATCAAACACGAATTTTCAAAATTACAGCACGAGAAGGCGAATTTTCAAAAACAAAAACATTACAAATTAGAGTTGTTGAGTACCCAGAAGTTAAATTATTCAAAACAAGTAAAGAAGCAATAATTAGAGGGCAAACAGTTGTACTAAATTGGAAAACAAATAATTCAGAAAAAGTTGAAATTGATAATGGCGTTGGAGAAGTCGGATTAAATGGTAGTATAGAAGTAGCACCTACAAAAGATACAATTTATAAACTCACAGCCAAAGGCGAAACTACCGAAATTGTAGAATTTCAAAAAGTATTAGTTTATGCTATCCCATCAATTAAAACAATAAATGTACCTACCCCAACAAAAATTGAACTTGAAACTGATATTGGTCTTTTTACAACAAAAATACAATCCAATATCAAACTTAACCATTTACCAAATGAAATTATACACCGAAGTCCAAAGATAAATTTCTTAAACTCAAACATCAGTAAACGCCTAACAATCAAAGAAATATCAAATTCTCTAAATCAAGAAATCCATGAATTAGAAGTCCCAACACAAAATAAGATAACAATGCTTACACAGGTTAAGTCATCAATTTTCAACCGTTTAGAACAAATTTTTAATAATGACTGGCGAGCAATGCAAGTAATCAGTCAAATCCGTAAAACTTATGACATCAAATAATTGGCTTAAAAATTGGTTCTTATTCTGTTCTGGGGCACATTTAGACTTTTTAAATCACGAAGATTGTAAATACGAACACAACAAATATATTGGTATAGGTTCAGCAGTATTTTTTACGGCTTTATTTGCCTTTATGTCAGCATCTTACGCTCTATATACCGTTTTTGGTAGTTGGTGGTCTGCCTGTTTTATAGGATTTATTTGGTCTTGTTTTATATTCAGCCTTGACCGATATATCGTTTCTACTCTAAAAAAAGAAGACAGCAAATGGAATGAAATATTAAAAGCATCGCCCCGAATTTTTCTTGCTTTTATGCTTGCTATCATTATTTCTAAACCCCTTGAATTAAGAATATTTGAGAGGGAAATAGAAAATGAGTTAATAAAAATGCAGAATGAAGTTGAAAAACAGCAAAATGAAGCTGTTTATGCTAAATATCCCGAAGTTGAAAATTTAGAAAATGTAATTAAGACATTAGATGCCGATTCCAAATCATGTCAAAATTATGCAGATAATTTAAAAGCTGATGCAGTAGGAGAAGCTGACGGAAGTAGAGGAAGTAGAATCAGAAATACTGGGCCGATTTATACAATAAAAGACCAAATTGCAAAAACAAAGCAAATTGAATGTACCAGAATTTTGCAAGAATTAGATAAAAATAAAGCAGAATTAGCTTCGCTCAAAACAAATATTAAAATAGAAATTGATAGTTTAGCAAGAACAAAAGAAAATGGTTTACTTGCTCGTATTGAAGCACTTAGTCGCTTAACATTTACAAAAAAAGTAGTAGAAAATAAGCCTATCCCGCAAAGTAAGTTGGTAATTAAAAAAGATAGCACTGGAAAAATAGATTCACTTCAAGTGCCAATAAATCAGATTTCGACTTCACAATTTACCGTTACCGAAGAAAGAAATGCAATGTGGTGGGCAACTTTGGCAATAACTATTTTATTTGTAATCATAGAATTAGCACCCTTACTCTTGAAAATATTTACAGACAAAGGAAATTACGATTTAAAAGTGCAAACAATTGAGGAAACAGTAAAATCGAAAGAAATTGAAGAAATATCTTACCTCAATGATGAAGTAAATACTCGTGTAAAAATCAAAGTTGGCGTAAATGAAAATATAGTAAATCGAGAATTACAGGACAATAAAAATCTAATGGAAAAAATTTCAAATGCTCAATTAGACCTTGCAAAAGAGATTATAGACATTTGGAAGGGAGACGAACTTGCTAAAATACGAGAAAATCCTAAAAAATATGTTGGTAACTTAAAAACTGACAATAACGGAGTAACTCAGCATCAGTAATTTATATCGGTAGACGTTCGGGCGGACGAGTTTCAAATCCCCCACCAGCCACAATACTTTTTCGTTGGTGGTTAGCATATTACGACACCTTACAACAAACGGCGAAGCTGAAAACCGATTAGAGTAAGCATAAAAATAAAATTTTAATCTCATGAGAACAGGAATCAAAGTCTTACTTATTTTTGGGTTGTTTATGATTTATGGAGCCATATCACTCGCATTGAAAGGGGGAGATAGTACCAGAGCGGGTGTTGGAGGTCCAATTGGATTAATTGTTTTATTCGCTTGTTTTGCGGGAGCAGTGGCTATTTGGAAATATAATCCTGAAAAAGATACTGAAAAACAGAATGACGGAAAAGATAAACATCAACTTGATAAAAATAACTCTTGATGTTTAAAGATTACTATGCAATACTTGAAATTAAAGAGAATGCAACACAAGATGAGGTCAAGTCTGCGTTTAGAAGACAATCTCTGAAATGGCATCCAGACCGAAATAGTGGTCTGGATACTACAATACAAATGCAAGAAATCAATGAAGCCTATCTAATTCTCAAAGACAACGAAGCGAGGGACAGATATAATCGTGAATATCTGCGTTTCAAGCAATTTCAACAAGACAAAGATGAACAACAAAAAAAGTATCATCAAGAGCAATTCAGAGGGAAACGTAAAGAAGGTAGTACCCAGACAGACAATTCCTCTGATTATAAAGTTTATGATGATATATTGAACAGTTGGATGAATAAAGCTAAGCAACAAGCCATTGATTTAGCAAAACAAACAATTGAAGACTTGAAAGGAATGACATCAGTTGGTGCAAAAGCAATAGTAAAAGAAGCAGGAAATCAATTCATTTACCAAATAATTGGTGGTTTATTGCTTCTTACAATATTTATGATGACAAAATCTTGCAACAATTGATGACACGAAGAAATGGCTGCCACCAATATAGTATTTATGAAAAAGGGGGCGGACGTAAGTAATTGAACATTTGTAATTCTATTGTACTTTTGTTTCGGCGAACGGAAACTACCAAACGTTTGTAAGTAACTGAATATTAGTAATTTATATCATCGGACGTTCGGGCGAACGAGTTTCAAAGCCCCCACCAGCCACAACACTTTTCCGTGTGTGCCATTTTTAAAAAGCAACCTCGTGGACATTCCCACATAACCGTTACTATATTACTGAAAATAAAAACATGAAGAAAATACTTTTTTTACTGTCTTTCATTTATACAAACTGTATTGGACAAGGGAATCAATTTATTCAAAGAGGGAACATTAAGGTAAATTGCGAATGCAATTTAAAAGTAAATAATTTATTTATTGAAATGTCACAGCAACAAGGTGTTACTTCCATTATTAATGCTTTGGTTTGTGCCAATGAAAGCGAAAAATTTATTGTCAACATTAATATTTTTGATGAAAGCTCATCGTACAAACAAATTTCATCAACAAATTACCACATTTTTGATGAACGATTTATAAACAGTTACGCATCCAATTTAAGAGGTGAAGGAATAGAATACAAAATTTCAACATATAAAGGTGGTAAATCAGTGGAATATTTTTTTAGTCAAAATGGTCTTCCAACCAAAGCAATTTATTTTATTAAAAACAAACGCTCCTATCTTATTCAAATTGGTGGCGTTGACAATTTACAGGAAAAGTTCAATAATTTAAAAAATACATTCACAATTACAAACTGAGACAGATTTATATTTACTTGGTCGGTAGAACCACTCCTGTTGTTGTCTATGTCTTTACAGATAACTCCAACATTTATAAGCCGTTGTCTGTGGAGACACAGACAACAACGCTGGTTATTCACACCAGTTCCAGTTTTTCAAGATAAACAGGAATAATATCACTTTCGGGAATATCTTGGTCAATCAATCTTTCATAAAGTGTAGGGTCAATACTTTCTTCGTGGATAAGTATTTTACTGTCTGTAACCTCTACGTGAGCTACCACATTATAGTAGTGTTTATTGTTATGCCAACCATTAAGTATCAAGATAAATTCTGATTGAATATCGTTGATAATCAAATGATTACTCAATGTTGGTCGATTATTCGGGACACGTTTAGCTAAATTTTCTAAAATATTTTTAACTGTCATTTTATATTGTTCTATTCTATCCATGTCAGTATTGTTTCGTTTTCAATATCAATAATAATTTGCTTCACATTGTTTTCAGTTAGGCGTTTTGCATAAAAAGGTTTTGTTTTCATTTCCTCGTAAATGATTTCAGGCAATGCCAAATAAAGTTCTTGATTAATATTTTCATCTTTCAGAATACCACGATAATCTATGTATTGCCCAATGGCACTGTGAAAATCATAGATTAAAGAACGTCTGCTCAATCCTTTTATTTCGATTAAAATTTTGATGTTGGCTTTTTGTGCAGTAATAAATTTTTCCGCTTCTAAGTCAATTTCAACCATAACGCCACCACTTTCTATATAAAAAGGGTCATTTAGAATTATCCAATCATCTTTCTCTAACGCTCGCCGTACAGCATTATGAATTTTATCTTTTGCCATGAGTTTTATTTATACAAAGTTAAATTATTTTAGTAGATTGTATTAAATTACTCATAATTAAAAATTACAACCCATTTAGAAACGGCAATTTTTAATTCTGTTTATCCTGTGTCTTTACAGACAACAACACAGTTTTTGGAGGAGATTTTGTTGGTGGGGAAAGGGGTTTTGGTTTAGATGGGTGGGGATATTTACATCCTGTCAAATTTCATTTTATTAAGTATTACGAAAAACAAGTAATTATGGAAAAGTGCAAACTATGTGAAATAAATTTAGCGGATAAAAAAAATTCACATACAATACCTAAATTTTTTGGCAAAACAATGCTACGTCAAAATGATAATAAATTTTCTGGGTATAAAATTAGCCTTACCCACGAATCTACAAATTTATCACCTAAAAAAATTCAGGATATTCATAAAGAAGATTATATTTTTTGTTCAACTTGTGAAAGCAATTTAAGTAAAATTGAAACAACTTTTTCTAATCAAATTTATAATAAATTAAAACATTTAAAGCGAGAATTAAGTGATGGTGAATTTGCATTTTCTAAAATACCAATTAATCACTTTTTAGATATTAAACTTTTAGTCTATTCTGTAATTTGGCGAGCAAATCTAAACCAAATTAAATATCCCGAATCCTTTTTGAATGAAAATATCGTTAAAAAATTAAGGTCTTCAATTTTTTATGAAAATATTGAAGACAATATTCAAGTATGGATTGCATATTGTCCAGAGAATAATCCCATTGATAACATAATACATATAGTTCAGAATGAAAATTTTTCAATACTTTTTTTGAATGAAATTATAGTTTTCACTTCATTTAATAATTCAAGACATCCATTGTTTTTTCCTAATCATCTTGCATTAAATCAAAAAGATTGTTCAATTATTTTATTTTCAAAACTTGAATGGGAAAGTATTAGAATAAGTATTTTGAAAGAATCATTCAAATGGCTCAATGATAAGTAATTTGATTTCTATCGTCTTATCTACTTTCTATTTTTTACATATTCCAATTCAACTTAAACCAGTACATTAAATAATTAAGATTAGATGGAATATGAAATAAATTTTGTTGAATAGAACTATAAATTAATATGTTAAGAGTATATAAAATCCCACTTATTAAAAAAATCAGTAAACTAAACAAAAAATAAATAGATGATAGAAAAAGCACCCGTTCCTTCGGAGTTACAGACTTTGATAGACTTTGAAGGAACAATGGAAAGAATAGTTTTAACAGCTCCAAAATTTAAAATACTTGATGATTTTAGAATTTTGAAAAATTTCCAAAAATGCAAAGTTGAAATTAGAGATGGTGAAAAATTATTCAATACTACTTTCAATGATCAATTCATCTCTCAAATAGTTTTAAGAATTTATGAGAAAGATGAATCTTATGTGCAAGTTGAAAATGTAGATATTATACAAACCCAAACATCCAATGAGGCAAAACTATCATGGAATAAGGTTGATAATTTTACAAATCAATTGAGACAAATGAAGGTCTATTTGCATTATAATCTTGAATCTGACTTCCAAAACTTTATTTTAAAAATAGAGAAAGAGTTATCTAAAATTAATGTTTTTGTAACTCCAAGCAATACAATATACGGTTTTGTTTCAGGAGCATATAAAGTAACCAATCAAATTGATTTTAGAGATCAATTTATAAATTTATGTTCACAGAATGATAAAAGATTTGATTTCTCGAAATCCATCATAGAAGTTAAAAATGATAGGATAACAGAGTTTTTTGAATTTAGAAATGGTGAATGTGATATACTTCTAAGATGTGGTTTAAATTATGGCAAAAATAATGGCTATGGGGCATATTCAATCCTTTGGATGAGAGAATTTAAACATACTAACGCTAAATTATTACCATTTAAAACGGAGGATAAATACAGATGGCAAAATAACCCGAGACTAATTATGGTAGGTTTGGATATAAGTAGCTTTGTCCAAAGTGTCACGCAAGAAGGAACTAAATTGATGGAAATTTGCGATAAAATAATTTCAAATGCGAAAAGTGATTTAGTTAATCCCACATTAATAATGGATACTTTCGATAGAATACTTGATAAGGTATTAGTTGCAAAATCTTCCAAAGAAAGAGTAAAAAATCATTATAAGGAAAATTATATGAATTTCTCAAATGATTGTAAAGACAATATGTGGGCTATTGCACATACAATATGTTTTACGGGAACAAGTAATACGGCAATTCCACTCTCTATGAGAGAGTTACTGATAAAATTAGGAACTGAACTTTTAGACGAAGGGTACGAAAAATTTAATGATTCGTACAAAAAGAATGGAATTAATTTTCAAATTATTGTAAAGTAAAATTCCTGTCGTTGTCTATGCCTTTACAAACAACCATCCCAACTTAAATTATTTATGTTCACACAAAAATAACTACTAAAAAACCCACCAAAAATATGCTAAAATCAACCTCAGAAACTGTCTTCAAAGACTTATTCGGCAATTTTTCTCAATCTGGCAAACATCCCTGCCGTGAAGAGTTCATTCGCCCTTTTTTTCTCTTCTCTACGGGAGAAGTGGCGGTGCAAACGACGCACATTTAGCATAAAATTTTGAAATGAAATGCACAAGGTTGGCTGTGATACACGATGCAAATACAATTTGAGGAAATAAAACCTGATACAGAAAGTTCATTCAATTTGATGGTCAATCCAAAATTGAGTGATTTTTTCTATTGGCATTTTCATCCTGAATTGGAGTTGGTTTACATCGTGGGGGCAAACGGAACTCGGCACGTGGGCGAGCATATTTCGCAATATGAAGAAAGCGACTTGGTTTTTATCGGCTCAAATATTCCCCATCTTAATTTTGACTATGGCGTGAAAACTGAGTATGAAGAGATTGTTGTACACATTAGGCAAGATTTTTTGGGTAATGCTTTTGCACATACACCCGAACTATTGAAGATTAATCAACTTTTTGAGAAGGCAAAATTGGGGATTGCTTTTAGTTATGAAACAAAGCGAAATGTATCTGAAAGGTTAATAAAACTGCCCTCATTACCTCACTTTGAGCAGTTTTTAGAGATATTGAGTATTTTTCAAATTTTGGCTAATGATGAGAACTTAAAATTGTTACACGCTAATTCCTTTGAAAATCAATACACCAAAAAAGACCAAGAGCGAATGAAAAGGCTTTATCAATTCATTGACGAAAATTATGGACGTAAAATTGATATTGAAGAAGTGGCGAATTTAAGTAATTTATCAGCCCCCGCATTTTGTCGTTATTTCAAAAAAATGACTCGCTTAACCTTCACCGAATTTTTAAATCATTACCGAATCAATCAAGCCAAGAAGTTTTTGTTATTGGATAAAAATATTACCGAAACGTGTTACGATTGCGGTTTTGAAAGCATCTCCTATTTTAATCGAACATTTAAGAAAATTACGAATGAAAATCCTTTGGCTTTTAAGAAGCGGCATTTGGGGAAGTGACAACAAAAAAGGGAGAAATAGCAAACGCCATTTCTCCCTTAAAAATTTGACTATAATTTATCTATTCCTCAACCGCTTCGTATTCCTCAATCGAAACACAACTACAAACCAGATTTCTATCGCCATAAGCCGAATCAATTCTTGAAACGGTTGGCCAGAATTTACTTTCTCTGGTGTATGGGAGAGGGAAAACTGCCTTTTCACGGGTGTATGGTCGGTCCCAATTTTCGGTTAAAACTACTGCCTGTGTGTGTGGAGCGTGTTTTAAGACATTATTTGCTTTGTCAGCGTTGCCTTCTTCAATTTCACGAATCTCCTCACGAATACCAATCATAGCATCACAAAAACGGTCTAATTCTGATTTCGATTCTGATTCAGTTGGCTCAATCATCAATGTTCCTGCTACTGGGAAAGAAAGCGTTGGTGCATGGAAACCGTAATCCATTAAGCGTTTTGCAATATCTTCCGCTTCAACTCCTGCTGACATTTTAAATGGACGACAATCCAAAATCATCTCGTGAGCACAACGTCCTTCAGAACCTGTGTAAAGCACTGGATAATGCCCTTCCAAACGTGCTTTGATATAATTAGCATTTAAGATGGCTATTTCTGTGGCACGAGTGATACCGTCTCCGCCCATCATTGCAATGTACGCATACGAGATTGTTAAGATAGATGCCGACCCATAAGGTGCTGCCGAAACAGCCGAAATAGCCTGTTTTCCTCCAACTTTTCCAACGACCGCATGACCAGGTAAAAACGGCACTAATTGCTTAGCAACGCCAATGGGTCCCATCCCAGGACCTCCACCACCGTGAGGAATACAGAAGGTTTTATGTAAATTTAAGTGGCAAACATCAGCTCCGATTGAAGCTGGTGATGTCAAACCAACTTGAGCATTCATGTTGGCTCCGTCCATGTAAACTTGTCCACCGTATTGATGAATCATGGCACAAATTTCAATGATAGACTCTTCAAAAACACCGTGCGTTGAAGGGTAAGTAACCATCAAACATGATAAATTAGCAGCGTGTAATTCAGCTTTTTCTCTTAAATCGTCCAAATCAATATTACCATCTTCATCACATTTCGTAACAACCACTTTCATCCCCGCCATCACCGCCGAAGCTGGGTTCGTACCGTGTGCCGAAGAAGGAATTAGAGCAATATTACGGTTAAAATCTCCACGAGATTCATGGTAAGCACGTATTACCATCAAACCTGCATATTCACCCTGAGCACCCGAATTTGGTTGAAAAGACATGGCTGAAAAACGAGTAATCTCACAAAGCCAATCGTTTAATTGGGTAATCATGGCGGTATATCCCTGCACCTGATTTTTGGGGGCAAATGGATGAACGTTCCCAAATTCTGCCCATGTAACGGGAATCATTTCAGTGGTTGCGTTCAATTTCATTGTGCAAGATCCCAAAGAAATCATGGAATGAACCATTGATAAATCTTTGTTTTCCAAACGTTTCAAATATCTAAGCATCTCATGTTCAGAGTGATAGGTATTGAAAACAGGGTGAGTCATGAAGTTTGTATTACGTTTCAATATAGCTGGAAACGCATAATCAACTTGATCATAAAGCGTATTGAGTTCAACTTCCGAAGTGCCTATTTTCTCGAAAACACCAATAATATTTTGAACGTCTTGCACCGAACAAGTCTCATCCATTGAGATTCCGATGTATTTATAATCTTCGTAATAGCGAAAATTTATTCCACTGGCAAGGGCTTCTTTTTTAAGAAAAGTTTCGTTGTCTGCCACATTTACTTTAATAGTATCGAAGTAAGCAGTCGTCTCTATTTTGTATCCTAATTTTTCCAATGCCAAAGCTGTCAATTTCGTCAAGCCGTGTACTCGTTCAGCAATGGCTTTCACGCCCTCTGGACCGTGATAAACCGCATAAGCTGCTGCCATTACTGACAGTAAAACTTGGGCTGTACAGATATTTGAAGTTGCTTTTTCACGACGAATATGTTGCTCTCGGGTCTGCAAAGCCATTCGTAAAGCACGATTACCCTGTGCATCCACCGAAACGCCAATAATACGACCAGGAAGATGACGTTTAAATTCGTCTTTCGTACCAAAAAATGCGGCATGAGGACCTCCAAAACCCATCGGAACACCAAATCTTTGCGACGTTCCAACCACCACATCCGCACCCATTTCACCAGGTGATTTCAAGAGGGTAAGTGCCAGTAAATCAGAAGCTACAACCACATAAATTCCCAATTCATGGGCAGACTCAATGAGGGCGGTGTAATCAAAAATTTGCCCATCCGAAGCAGGATATTGGACAATCATTCCGTAAATATCTTCTTTGGTTAGGTCGATTTTGCGGTGGTCACCCACTAAAATCTCAATTCCCAAAGGCGTTGCACGAGTTTTCAATAAATCAATCGTCTGTGGATGGCAAAGCTCAGAAACGAAAAAAGTTTCAGCGTTTTTCTTCGTACCTTTTCTTTGTCCGTATAGCATCGTCATTGCCTCGGCAGCGGCTGTGCCTTCGTCCAACAATGAGGCATTGGCAATTTCCATACCCGTCAAATCAAGTACCATTGTCTGATAATTCAGCAACATTTCCAAACGACCTTGGGCAATTTCAGCTTGATAGGGCGTGTAGGCAGTGTACCAAGCTGGGTTTTCGAGGATATTTCTAAGAATCACCGTTGGCGTGTGGGTGTCATAATAACCCATACCAATGTGTGATTTATACGTTTCGTTCATCTCCGCCATTTTTTTGAAATCTCTCAAAAACTGGGCTTCAGATTTTGCCGCAGGAAGATTCAAAGGCTTGCCAAGACGAATAGTTGATGGAATGGTTTGATTGATGAGGGTTTGGATAGAATCAACCCCAATGGTTTCCAACATTTCCTTTTGATCGGCTACATTAGAATTGTTGTGACGATTCTCAAATTTTTCTTGATACTGAAAGTTTATCTTCATTTTGGGAGAAAAAATGGTCTTATTTTGTGAAATCTTAGTACAAATTTACGGATAAATTGTTGGTAAATTATCAGATTAACAGGGCGTTAATTAAAAATGTTCAAGTTGGGAAAAGAAGATTTTTGAATAATAGATATTCTTGGAATTGTGCAATTAAATAGCTCACAGATTGAATGGATTGGACACGGATTTAAAAGGATAAAATTTAAAAAATCCGTGTAAATCCGTGTCCAATCCTTGAAACCCTTGAGTTATCAGTTTCCAAACAGCATCAACTCAATATCCTTGTGAGATAATCGAAACATCTTTTCAAATTGCAAACCAATCTTTTTGATTAATGCAATAGATACCACATTTTCTGGGTCAACGATGGCAACTATTCGTTTGATTTTCAAATCGTTAAGGGCATGATTCAAAACGGCAGAGGCAGATTCATAACCGTAACCTTTACCCATAAATTGTTTGAAAAATGCAAAACCAATATCTACATCTTCTAAGTTTTCACGCTTCACAATGCCACAGATTCCGATGGATTCTTGGGTTTCTTTTCTTACGACAACGTAAAACCCAAAACCATAATCTTGATAGCTTTTCATGTAGCCATTAAGCAAATATTGTTGAGCCTCTTCGAGCGTTCTTACGTTTCTATCGCCAATGAATCTTAGCCAATCGGGCGTATTCAGTAATTCAAGCATGAAAGCCGCATCATTAACTATAAACTTTCTTAAAATTAATCTTTCTGTTTCTATGACTATTTCCATTTTCAAATGCTTTCAAATGTGTAATATAACCATGATTTGCTCTTTTTGAGATTGATTTTAATCAGAAATTTAAAATTAAACGATTCCATTTCTTGTAAAAATCGGGTTCAAATAGTTTTAAGTCTTAGCAATCTTGATGTCGTTGTCCTTTCTTTTTCGCCATACTCTCAACGATAATGACTTTGCCATTTTTCTTTAAAGCACGATGCACATCCGCTAAAATTGACGCTCTTTCCGTTATTCAAGTATAAATCTACTCATTTTTGCAATTTCTTTATAAAAAAAATTCATTTAATATCAATATTGTTCAAAAATAGGCAATAATTGTGCTAACATTTACATTTCAAAACTCCATAAATTTGTATCATTATTTCAATCAAAAATATTACTTATTATGGAAATTAAAGAACAAACAATGGCACAGACTATGGCTCCAACAGCAACGGCTGCCGCAATGATGCCCAATGCCAATCACAAAGATATTCCAGGTAATCCTTCTACGGCAACGAGTAGTCATATCAAACTCAACGACCGTTCTAACGGTAAGCCATTGAAAGTTTTGAGTGAAGACGATTGGAAATTTTGGATGGAAAATGGTTACGTAATTATCAAGAATGCCGTGCCGAGGGAACAGGCTTTGCAAACTGCTAATTTCTTGTGGGAATTTGAAGAAAAAAAACCTAATGACCAATCAACGTGGTATTCACAACCAAGAGCCGAGATGAAGATGAAGGAATTGACTAATACGGGTATGGTGGAAGTTTATAATAATCAACATTTGTGGAATAATCGTCAAATGGAACGAGTTTACGATGCTTTTTCGGATGTTTGGGGAACTGAAAAATTGTGGGTAACGATTGATAGAGCCAATTTGAACTTCCCAATTCGTCCAGGATTTGAGTATAAAGGATTTATTCATTGGGATTATGACCCCGAAACTAAACCACAAAATGTGCAAGGCGTTCTGGCACTGGCTGACCAGACGGATGAGAATATGGGTGGTTTTCAATGTATTCCAGAATTATACAGAAATTATGACACTTGGAAATTAACGCAACCCGAAGATAGAGACCGTTTCAAGCCCGACACTTCAGCATTTGAAGGAAAATATCATAAAGTAAAGTTAGAAGCAGGTGATTTGTTGATTTTTAATAGTTCGACTCCGCACGGAATTCGCCCTAATAATTCGGAGGACAAGGTCAGAATGGCTCAATATATTTCGATGATGCCCGGTGAGGAAGACAATGATTCTATGCGTGAATGGCGAATAAATTCTTGGAAAAATCGTATTGCTCCCGAAGGTTACGCCTTCCCTGGCGACCCTCGAAATTGGGAGCAAACCAAGTATGAAACTGCGGAGTTAAATGAGTTAGGGAAAAAATTATTAGGACTTGAAAAATGGTAATTTTGATGTTCGTTTTCCGATGTTCGATGCTCGTTTTGAGTAAAATGCAAAAAACGAAAAACGAGCATCGAATTACGAACATCGAAAAACGAACATCGAACATCGAATATGATAATAACAAACAACAATATTTACACGCAACTCAACAACGGAATCCAGATGCCTTTGTTGGGGCTTGGCGTGTATGATATCTACAAAAAAGAAGCTGAACAGGCAGTTTCTTGGGCTTTGGATATTGGTTATCGCCTCATTGACACGGCAGCAATGTATGAAAATGAAGTTGAAATTGGTAATGCTGTTAGGCATAGTGGAGTTGCTCGAAATGAGCTTTTTGTTACCACAAAAGTTCACAATCACGAGCAAGGGTACGATAAAACACGACGAGCTTTTGATGAAAGTCAACGTAAATTGAACTGTGAATACATTGATTTATACTTGGTTCATTGGCCCATCAAAAATACTCGAAAAGACACTTGGTTGGCTCTTGAAAAACTGTATGCTGATGGTCGAGTAAAAGCCATTGGCGTTGCCAATTATTTGATTCCTTTTTTGGATGAATTGGCGACTTATGGAAATATTGTTCCAGCCTTAAATCAAGTAGAATTTAGTCCATATTTGTATTTGAGGGATTTATTGGATTATTGCGAAGCCAAGCAAATTCAGTTGCAAGCTTACACGCCTTTGGTGCGAGGTGAACGCATGACTGACCCAAAGTTGATAAAAATGGCTCAAAAATATCAGAAAACTCCCGCCCAAATTATCCTTCGATGGATTTTGCAAAAAGGAGTATCAGCCATTCCAAAATCAGCTAATTTGGCTCGTTTGAAAGAAAATTTTGATATTTTCGACTTTCAAATCAGTTCAGAAGATATGATTTTAATTGACAATTTTAACGAAAATTACCGAGTCGTGGAAAATCCAATGGACTTATTTTAAATTACTTTGCCACCAAGGCACAAAGGCTTCAAATATTTGCCTTTAAGTGTATAAGCAAAATATAAGGACTCGTCTTTAATACATAATACTCAGAGTCTTAGTGCCTTGGTGGCTAATCCATAACAATCAAATCTCATGAAAATTACGGTTTTAGTTAGTTTATTATTAGCGATGAGCTTCGCTACTTTTGCTCAGAAAAAGAGTAACTCGAAATTGCTTCGTCACGTGGTGATTTTCAAATTCAAGGATACTTCTTCGCCCGAAGATGTGGAGAAAGTGGCTAAGACTTTTGCGGCTCTTTATGGAAAGGTACCTCAAATTGCCGCTTTTGAATGGGGCGTGAATATGAGCCAAGAGCATTTTGACCAAGGCTTTACGCATTGTTTTATATTGAGTTTTAAATCAGAAAAAGATGCCGCAGATTATCAACAACATCAAGCCCACAAAGACTTTCAGACGGTTTTGAAACCTCACATGGAGAAGGTTTTTGTGGTGGATTATTGGATGAAGTGATGCTATGCTTCCTCTGGTAAATGAGGTTGTATTCTTTGTATTGTCGTCCGATTCAAAGGATACAATCCTTTATGTGGTATTTTGGAAATTATGGGTCATATTGATAAGTTGTAAAGCTACACACAATTATTAAAACCAATAATTTTTAGGGTTTTTCTTAATTAATGGCAAATTTTATCCGTGTCCAATCCATCAAATCCGTGTGTCATTTAGTTACCTTTGCACCATGGATTATTTTAAAAAATTACTGGATTTACTGAAAATTGAACGGAATGAAGACCGTGAACAATATAAAAGATTAACCGAATCATCGTCTGTTTCTGACCGCCGTGCTAATGGTTTAACGTGGTTTCCTGTGGCAATCAGAGGGTCGGAAATTGGTCGGGGAGATTATTTAACAATTGAACTTGAACGCACTACGCACCAAGACATTTTTCATCAATTTCGTTCGGGAATGCCAGCGGTTTTTTTCACCAATCATGACCCTAAGAAAGATAGAATTGAAGGAACAATTTCTCACCAAAATGGCAATAAATTAAAGATTACCATCAAAGACGATGAACTGCCCGAATGGAGTAGAGATGGTAAATTGGGCGTTGATTTATTGTTTGATGATAATAGTTACGACGAAATGAATGATGCCCTCAAAACGGCATCTGAAATGTGTGAAAAAAGTGAAGTGATTCAGGTTTTGACGGGGTTAAAAAAGCCAACGTTTAGGCCGTTATTGTCTGTGTCTCCACAGACAATATTCCAGTCGTCTGTGAAGACACAGACAACAACAGAGTCGTCTGTGAAGACACAGACAACAACAGAGGTTCAAAACCTTAACAACGTTATGCCGTGGTCGGTGTCCTCACCGTTGTTGTCTGTGTCTCCACAGACAACTGCACATACGAGTGAGTTGTCTGTGGAGACACAGACAACAACAGGCTTAAACGATTCCCAATCAAAAGCCGTTGATAAAATATTATCAGCCAATGAGTTAGCCATCGTTCATGGTCCTCCTGGAACTGGAAAAACTACTACGTTAATTCAAGCAATTAAGGCATTAATTAAGCAAAAAAATCAGAAGATTTTGGTGGTTGCACCAAGTAATACAGCCGTTGATTTATTGAGTGAAAAATTGTCGCAAGAAGGATTGAATGTACTTCGGGTAGGCAATCCTGCACGAGTTTCCGAGCGTTTACAAAAACTAACTTTGGAAGCAAAAATGGCTGAACATGATTATTTGAAGGAAACCAAACGCTTGAAAAAACAGGCGATGGAATTCAAAAATATGGCTCATAAATACAAGAAAAGTTTTGGTAAATCTGAACGTGACCAACGCAAAGCCTTGTTTGACGAAGCTCACAAAATTATGAAAGAAGTGGGCAATACCGAACAATATATCATTGATGATATTGTATCGAAAACCCAAGTCGTGACGGCTACACTCGTAGGGGCAAACCACTATACCATCAGAAATTTGGAATACAATACCGTTGTGATTGACGAAGCGGGACAAGCCCTCGAACCTGCCTGTTGGATTCCGATTTTAAAGGCAAAAAAGGTGATTTTAGCTGGTGACCATTGCCAATTATCACCCACCATAAAATCAAATGAAGCCGCAAAAAGTGGACTCAGTGAAACGCTTTTGGAGAAGTGCATAAAACTTCATCCAGAGGCTGTAACCTTATTGGAAGAACAATACCGCATGAACGAAAACATCATGGGATACTCGTCTTCGGTCTTTTATGAAGATAAATTAAAAGCCCATCATTCCGTGGCAAAATCCTTACTTTTTGATAATGATTCTCCGCTACTTTTTATTGATACGGCGGGCTGTGGTTTTGAGGAAAAATTGGAAGGAACAAGTAGCACAAATCCAGATGAAGCGGCTTTTATCTTTAAACATATCAATCTGTTTATCAATGAGTTAAATAAAAAATATACGGTTGAAAATTTCCCAAGTATTGCCGTAATATCCCCTTACAAACAACAGATAAATCTCCTAAAAACGCAATTTGAACACAGTCCAGATTTGCAGAAATATAAAGAAAACATTAGTGTAAATACCATTGATAGTTTTCAAGGACAGGAACGAGATATTGTTTATATCAGCCTCACGAGAAGCAACGATAAAGGCGAAATAGGTTTCCTTTCCGACATCCGAAGAATGAACGTAGCAATGACTCGGGCAAGGAAAAAATTAGTTGTTATTGGCGATAGTGCCACGTTGGGACAGCATTCTTTTTATGCCAAATTTATTGAATATGCCGAGAAAAAAGGTGGGTATGTGAGTGCTTGGGAGTTTATGGATTAGATTTTTATGTAAATTTGTTTTGTACGTAAACATTAAAGCTATGACAGCTATCTCAAAACCATTGTCAAATATTCAAATGGAATTGTTGAAACTTTATTCGATGGATATTGACGATAAAGATTTGCTCCATTTTAAAAATTATTTAGCCCAATTTTTCATGCAAAAAGCTATTGATGAAGCGGATAGGGTTTGGGATGAAAAGGGCTATTCCAATGAATTGATGGACGAATGGATAAATGCGGAGAAGCAATGAGGTTAGTAATTGATACCAATATTTTGGTTGCATCTCTTTCCAGCAAATCAAAGTATCATTGGATTATTCAGGCACTCAGAGAAGGCAAATTTGAGCTTTGCGTTACAGAAGAAATTTATCTTGAATATGAAGAGATTTTAAAGGAAAAATACAATGTTATTGTTGCAAATGCCTTCTTAAACTCATTG
>JAYVIV010000115.1:0-5950 GCA_043769985.1 Arcicella sp. | reverse complement strand
CAACCCCCAGAGGGGGAGTCTTTTGAAATTCAACATAAAATGCCCCTTCTGGGGGTTGGGGGCTTCTAATAAAATGGCAGTAGATGTATTGTTAGGTTTACAGTGGGGAGACGAAGGAAAAGGTAAAATTGTTGATGTTTTAGCTCCTCGTTATCAAGTAGTTGCTCGTTTTCAGGGCGGTCCAAATGCAGGGCATACCCTTGAATTTGACGGATTTAAGCACGTTTTGCATCAAATTCCATCGGGAATTTTTCGTTCGGAAGTTCAAAATATTATTGGGAATGGCGTGGTGCTTGATCCTATCATTTTCAAAAAAGAAATTGATGGATTGGCAAAATATAACCTCAATATTCTCGAAAATTTAGAGATTTCTAAAAAGGCTTCTATCATTTTGCCAACGCATCGTTTGTTAGATGCTGCCTACGAAAAAGCTAAAGGTGATGCCAAAATTGGTTCGACTTTGAAGGGAATTGGACCAACTTATACCGATAAAATCTCTCGTCAAGGTTTGCGGGTTGGTGATATGATTTCTCCCAATTTTAAGGCAAAATATGATAAATTAGTAACCATCCATAAAGGAATTTTGGATGTTTATAAATTTGAATACGACCTCGAAGCCTCTGAAAAAGAATTCTTTGACGCCGTTGAATTTATGAAAACATTTCAATTAGTTGATTCTGAATACGTTGTAAATCAAGCACTTACCGACAATAAAACCATTTTGGCAGAAGGTGCTCAAGGGTCATTATTAGACGTTGATTTTGGTTCGTATCCTTTCGTAACTTCCTCAAATACCGTTACGGCGGGTGCTTGTACGGGTTTGGGGGTTGCTCCAAAAAATATTGGTGAAGTTTACGGAATTTTCAAGGCTTACGCTACTCGTGTGGGTTCAGGGCCATTTCCAACTGAATTGATGGATGAAGTGGGCGAAAGAATGCGTCAGGAAGGAAGAGAATTTGGCTCGACAACGGGTCGCCCGAGACGTTGTGGTTGGATAGATTTACCCGCTTTGAAATATGCGATGATGATTAACGGCGTGACGCAATTAATCATGATGAAGGCAGATGTCTTGAATATTTTTGAAGAAATTGACATTTGCACTGCCTATAAACTACCAGACGGAACAATCACCGAACAATTGCCTTATGACATGACGGACACGATTGTAACGCCCGTGTATGAGACCTTGAAGGGATGGCATTGTTCATTAAAAGGATTCAGAAAATTTGAGGAATTACCAACGGAATTATCAGTTTATATTGCGTTTTTGGAAGAGAAATTAAAATTACCAATCAACTTTATTTCAACTGGTCCAGACCGTGATGAATGTGTTTTGAGAGGGAAATTGGCTTAATTCGATGTTCGGTTTTCGATGTTTGGAATTTCGTTTGTTGATATTTACAAAAAAGCCTTCTGAATTGGTTTCAGAAGGCTTTTTTAAGTTTTTTTACTCCGTCCGCAAACTCTTCACAGGATTTGCCAAAGCCGCTTTAACTGACTGATAACTCACTGTTAATAAGGCAATTATAATCGCCACAATTCCTGCCAAAGCGAAAATCCACCAAGACATTTCTACTCTGTATGCAAAATCTTGTAGCCATTTATTCATCGCCCAATACGCAATGGGTGAGGCAATTGCGATGCCCAAAATGACTAATTTCAGAAAATCCTTTGATGGCTCACAAATAATGATTGGCAAGTCTTCCAATTCACTACTTTTCCAAGTTTTTGGGGAATTCTTCTTATCATTTTTAGGATTTGGAACGGTTACTTTCGCAGACCAATTATGAAAAGCCGACACACTTTCAATACCCGTAAGTTCTTGACGAATCACCGAAGGCATCGGAGCCGATAGACCAGCATTATGATAGGAACTTCCATCAGGATTTTTAAAACCAGAAGTTATCCGATAAATTCTGTCACGGTTTGGGTGAAAATTATCAAAGCTCAATTCAAAACTCACCAAGAGAAATATCACCAAACAAGCACTCACACCAATGGCTAATCCAAAGATATTAATAAACGAATAAACCTTGTTTCTCAACAGGTTTCGGAGGGCGATTTTTAGGTAGTTTTGTAACATCTTAATATTTTTTGTAATTTTAAGTAAACATTAGAACTTATGACAAAATCATTTGAAACTTGGGAATACGAAGAAATTGAAAACACCTTTGGAATGAAAAGGGTTTTTGCACTTCCTGCCTTGACAAATTGGCTCAATTCTCCAAAAGATGATATTGACGAAACCTTGAAACACTTTTTAACAGGTATTCAGAATCGACTTATTGTCAATGCTGATGCTTGGAACGAGGACGAGTTCAAAATGTTTTTCATCGCTCCATTGTTAAGTCAAATGCCTTTGGAAGTTGATGATTTCAAACCTTTCACCCAACGCACACTTTCTGCCAAATTTCCCGAATTAGATTTAGAGGTTTCGGGTAAAATTGAGTTCGTGATTGCCCGTGGAAAACAAAGACCTAAGCAACCTTATTTCTTTTTACACGAGTATAAGCAAGAGCGTCGTCGAGAGAATGACCCTCTGGGACAATTACTAATTTCAATGATTGCCGCCCGCCAAAACAACGAAAAGAAAACGCCTCTTTTTGGTTGTTATGTAGTTGGTCGTGACTGGTTTTTTGTGGTTTTAGAGGAACAAACCTATTCTGTAAGTTTAGCCTGTGATGCCACAAAAAACCATGAATTGTATCAAATTGTAGCGATGCTTTCAGCAATGCCTGATATTATTCGTCGATATTTTTGAGTAAATTACTTTTTATCAGTACACGGTGAATGGTAAACGGCGAACGATTCGCTACACACCTTTCACCATTCACCGTGTACCCGTTCACCGTTGATTACTCTGTTCGTAACGATTTCACAGGATTTGCCAATGCCGCCCGAATCGCTTGATAACTCACTGTCAGTAAGGTGATTAGTATTGTGCAAACTCCTGCAAAAACAAAACTTTTCCAACCAATATTGATGTGATAAACAAAGCCTTGCAACCATTGATTCATCGCTAAATAAGCAATTGGTGATGCAATGAGAAAGGCTATGAGAACAGGTTTTAGGAATTCTTTTGAGAGCAAAGTTGTGATACTGAAAACACTTGCTCCCAACACTTTCCGCACACCAATTTCTTTGGTGCGTTGTTCGGCGGTGAACATTGCCAAGCCAAAAAGTCCCAAACAGCAAATCAAAATAGCAATTGCCGTGAAGGAATTTACGACCTTTTTGAGGGTATTTTCTTGGGCGTATTGTCGCTGAATATCCTCATCTAAAAAAGTATATTCAAACGGGGCGGACGGAGCAATTTTCTTCCAAATCTTTTCAGTATTGGCAAAAAATGAGGTGTAATCATTGGTCTGAACGTCCAAAATGGCATAATCTGGGGTAATATCTACATAAGACATCATCGGGTCAATATCAGTTTTTAAAGAATTATTATTGTAATCTTTATGAACACCGATGATAATTAAAGTTTGCAATTCACTACCCGAACCCGTGAAAATTTGCGTACCAATGACTCTTTTCATATCCAATTTTAACGCTGCAACTGCTCTTTCATTCAACACAATTTGATTAGTAGTATCGGAAGGATTAAAATTTCTACCCGCAATCAATTTTACACCCAATGTTTTGAAAAAATCTGGCTCCAAACCATTACTTTTTACCAATAAGGCTTCATCCCTACTTCCCCCCGATTTGAAAATTAACATATCCGAAAGAATTTTAGTGGATGGATAATACGTTGTTCCTCCTATACTTTTGACTTCTTTTTGATTTAAAAGTTCGTTTTTAAGGGCGTAAAATTGAGCCTGTGCTTGTTCATTTGGAAGAGAAACGACAATCTTTTGACTTTGATTAAATCCCAAATCTTTGGTTTGCATAAACGACATTTGTTCCGAAATTATCAACACGCCAATAATCAAAACGATGGCAATGGAAAACTGGAAAATTACCAAACCTTTTCGGAGCAAAATGGAAGTAGGATTTAGTTTAAAAACCCCTTTTAACACACTCACAGGCTTGAAATTGGAAAGATAGAGTGCTGGATAAATTCCAGATAAAAGTCCAGTAATTAAGGCAACCACGACCGTTAAAAGAATAATATCGAAGTTTTTAGTGATGTCGATACTTACGTTACCGTCCGTAATTGAATTGAGGGAAGGGAGTAAAAGTTGCACAATGGGTAAAGCCAAAAAGATGGCAATTAGAGCAATCAGCATAGATTCTCCCAAGAATTGCCCAATCAAAGAAGACCGAACCGCCCCTACCACTTTGCGAACGCCAACTTCTTTTGCCCTACGAACGGAACGAGCGGTGGTGAGATTAACGAAATTGATGCAAGCAATTAATTGAATAAAGACGGCAATGATTAATAACATATTCAAAAATGATATATCCGAAATCGTATCTAATTGTCCATCAACAATGCCTTTTGAATACAAATTAATGTCGGTGATGGATTGTAAAGAGAGTTGTTTTTTCATGCCCAATTCCGCTAATCTTTTTGCTCCGTATTTTTTCAAAAGGGCGGGAAATTTTGCTTCGAGCTTGTCAGGATTGGTGTTTGGTTTTAATTTTATGTAGCCACAAGCAAAATTACTCCCTGCCCATTCCGTGCTATTTCTCGCATATTCCCCCAATCCTCCGCTGTTCAAACTTACCAAAAAAGTGGGGCGAAAATGAGATTTTCCAAAGGTTTCATCATAAACGCCCGTAACGGTTAAAGTGGTTGGAATCGTCGTATTTCTTAACTGAATTCTTTTGTTAATTGCCTTCTGGTTTCCAAAGAGTTTTTTTGCCGTTATGTTCGAAAGTACAACCGTGTAAGGAGCATCCAAAGAATGTTCTGGCGAGCCTTCAATGAAACGATAATTGAAAATTTTAAAGAAAGTGGAGTCCACCAAATAGCCTTTATTTTCGCTAAAAGTCTGCGTATTGCCTTCTACGCCCACAATATTATTTTTTGTATTGAAAAATGCAATGACTCGTGTGTAGGCTTGCACCTCTGGAAAATCCTTTTGCATCGTGGGGACAATCGGTGGTGAAACCGTGCAACCATTAAAAGTCAGTTCGTTTTTGCGTTCAATTTTGGTATTGATGCGATAAATATTCTCCGCATTTTGGTGGTGTGTATCAAAACCAAATTGGTCTTTTACATACATCAAAATGTACAGACAACAGGCAGTTCCAGCCGTTAATCCCAAAATATTGAGGAAGCTAAACATCTTGTTGCGAGTTAGATTTCGGAGGGCGATTTTCAGATAATTTTGTAACATCATGTTTAGATTTTTTTGTATATTTGAAAAAAACAGATACGATTATGGAATTATTTGTCGAAAACTTAATTGAGAAAGAACTTTCTCAATACGAAATAGAAAGAGGAAAGCCAATGCCAACACTTATTCATGGAGCAATCCAAGCCAATTTGATTGTTCAACTCGCTATTAAATACTCAAATCAATTTCGCATAGCCAGCGAGGTATTACTGGATACACAACCCTTTGGAAGCACTCCTGACGTAATTTTGTACCCTTCGGGAGATTTAGATTTTCAAAACGATCCTTCACGTCGTAAAGATGCTCCTTTACTTTCCATTGAAATTCAATCAGGCTCTCAAAGCACCAAAGATATGACCAGCAAACTTGAACCTTATTTCAGTTTCGGAATAAAATCTTGTTGGATAGTCGTTCCTGAACTTAAAGCGATTATCGTTTTTGATAGTCCTTATCACTATAATTTTTTTCATGAAAAAGAAATCGTAAAAGATACTGTTCTTGGTATTGAAATTTCGGTAGAAAAGATATTTGAATAGTAGTTTTACCAGACATCGGTAAAAATATAAACGGAACTATATACTTAATGTCGCAAGTCAAAAATACCCCTATCCCAACCCTTTCCCCTTGATGGGAAAGGGCTTCTACACTCGTTAGGAAAGTCCTTC
>JAYVIV010000114.1:0-4861 GCA_043769985.1 Arcicella sp. | reverse complement strand
AAAACCGCAATTTAGCATCGCTAAATGAGGATTTTAGTAACGAAAAATCATTCAAAAAGGACGAGTAGAGATGGATAAGTTATTTAATTTCAGTTCCTTATATTTAATTGTTTAAAAATTTGAGTTCTAATTTAGTAACGGGTTTGTTTTGTGTCTCCGATTTTTCGATAATTTGCCAACTCACACCATCAGTTCCTTTAAATGTAAAGCATTGTTCATTGAACTCATTTTTCAGTATTTTGGTTGGGACAATCCCTTGTTTTTTTATCAAATCATGTACCATTAAAATTTTGGGCGTGTAGAGTGAGTGTAAAGTAATTCCCATTTCTCCAATTCTCTGATGTTCTGTCAAATCTGGTTTTATACCTCGAGTCACAAAGAATTTTAACTTTCCACAAATGTTATTTGGGGATACATATCCCCTGTAATAATGAGAATATCCGTCGGGCATCTGAAAAACTTGTTTAGGCCCTTTCAACCAATCGCCATCAATTTCCACAGGTTTTTCAGGTTTTAACCCCAACGCCTCCGCATAATATTTTGTCACAATTTCCATATCACCTTTAATGAAAAAATCATGGTGCGTAAATTCTGAAGTTTGAAGATTTGCTTTTGAGTTAATTGTACCATAACCTGGAATTTCATAACCATAACGCTGAAAAAATACGTGAGTAAACCAATCACCATAAATTGCCGTTTCTCTTACCCCAACTGGACGATTAAAAAAATCGACTTTTTGCCCATCTTTGACATGAAGTGGATCATCAAAAATTGGGTCAATCGGAAGCCATTGTTTTCCGTTTTGTCTTTCTAATTTATATACATCAACTAATCTGATAATATCTTTCGTCATCATAACCGCCATTCTTGAACCAACCGATTCTGGAATATGGAAGCCTATGCCTTCTCCCAAGGGTTTTTCCCAAACCAAAATTCTTAATAATCCGTGTGAATCAATTAAACCATTTTGTAAGCGATAAGATTTCAAAGCAGATTTGACACCGTAAACTTCAAACGCCTGATTTTCTGAAAATTGAGCCGAATCTTTCATAGTAAACCCGTATTCACCAAAATATCTAATCATGAATTGTGGTGTTTTGGTGCCAACCATGACTTCATAAACTCCACTGATTCCGGTTTCAGGGAGTTGAGCAAAAATATTGGTTGAAGCGAATAAAATGAGCAGTAATATTTTTTTCATAAAGGTTAATTTTGTTTGCATGACCTCGTCTGAATCTGGATTTGTAGAAATGGAGGTTTTTTAGATTATGAAGTCTTACGTCTAAGTAATCAATGTAATTAAAACAAAGTTTTTATTTGGGGTAAATATCTGATTATCAGTTAGTTATTTTTCTAATATCGAAATACGAACAACTTCTTAATAGTCTTGGTAAAATAAATAATCTAACTTACTGAGCGGTTACTAAAAAAATGTGCATTTTTCACAGGAACGGTATCAATTTCAGAAATTTGGTATTTCAATTAAACAAATTAACAACGCTAAGATTAGAAGTCAAAGAAAAAGAGCGTATTTTTGAAAATGAAACAACGCAATATTTAAAGTTTCTACTATGTTTAAAAATAAAAAAACTAATTTTGAAACTTCGGTTTATAGAATATGCAAACAAAAATAAAAATTGGTGTAATTAATGTTTCCGACCGTGCAAGTGCGGGTATCTACGAAGACATACCTGGAAAGGCTGTTGTAGAAACCTTAAAAGAATATTTAATTTCTGAATTTGAAACGGTTTATCGAGTAATCCCCGATGAGCAACTATTGATTTCTCAGGCATTGATTGAAATGGCAGACATTCATAACTGTTGTTTAATCGTTACGACTGGAGGAACAGGTCCCGCTAAACGTGACGTAACACCCGAAGCAACAGAAGCTGTTTGTGAAAAAATGATGCCTGGATTTGGGGAACTAATGCGTCAGGAGAGTTTGAAATATGTACCAACGGCGATACTTTCAAGGCAAACGGCAGGAATCAGGGGGAGTTCATTAATCATAAATTTACCGGGAAAACCAAAGGCAATTCGTCAATGTTTAGATGCTGTTTTCCCAGCAGTTCCTTATTGTGTGGACTTAATTGAAGGCCCTTATCTGGTTTGTAATCAAGAAGTTATAAAAGAATTTCGACCAAGCTGATTGCACACGGATTGAACGAATGAGACACGGATTTAAAATTATTTTTTTTTGGTTCTTCTATAATTTATACGGGTTAGAACGCTGGCAGGGTTCAAAACCCTGCCAGCGTTAATCGGACAAACGAATTCCCGTATAAATCATAATAGAACCTTTTTTTTAATATCAAATCCGTGTCATATCCGTTTAATCCGTGTGCAATCTTTTAACGTAGTCTATCCAATTCATTCGTTAAATCATCCACAATATTTTTTACTCTTTCTAAAGAAATATGAGGTTCGGGTAATTGCTGACTGATGAATGAGTTTACTTCCCAAATTTCTACGACATCCTTGATAGAAATCTCAAAACTTGAAATACCTGGATTGTCTGAACTTAATAACAAAGCTCCTTTTATTTTTACTTGATTATAAACTCTACGATAAATAACTCCTTGTTGAACAGTAACTAAAATATAAAACTTTCCATCATTCACATCCGACCAATCTGAAATTCCATTGCCTACAATAATGGAGTTTTGCATTGGAAAATCAGTTCCCGCCTCAAACGCCCTGCTTCTGTCGGAGGTAATATAGGGCAGAGAAATTGTTGGTAAAGACCGTAAATAATCTACCTTTTGGCAATTTGCTAAATATTCTTTTACCCCGTTGATTTTAACAAAGGGAGTTAATTTAACAACACTTTTAATTGCACTTTCTGGCTCATTTTTAGGGAAATTACTAACCGTATGGAGGTGAGAATCAACGAATTGTTGAAATGATGTCTCGTTGTCCGCCAAAAAACTTTTTTGTGGTGCTTGGCGTTGAGGGGTAATGTTTATTTCTTCTTTCTCTTGAAAAAAATCTTCTACTAATTTAGCAACTGGGAGAGGTTCGGAAGTAACAGTAAATGGTCGATTTTCTGAATGGTAATGAGAATTTCGTATGTTATTTTGAGTTTTTGGCTGCTCAATAATACCAGTTGTGCTTTGCGTTAAACTAATACCAGGGGTTTCTCTGATTTTCCGAATATCGGTTTTAATAAGAGAATCTACGGAAGTGCCAAAAACTTGGGCTATGGTTTTGAGATTTTCGAGGTTTGGATTGGCACGAGCTTCTTCATAAGCCCCTAATAATGAACGCTTTATGCCAATTCTCCGGGCAAATTGTTCTTGTGTCAAACCATTCAAACGACGGAGGTATTTGATGTTGTTGCTAACTATTGACATAGTATTTATTTTATGCTAAGGGCATTTTGATGGGTTGGCGACTTTTAAAAGCTACTTAGTAAGAATTGGAGATTACTAAAATAAAGCGGTTAATTGCTAATTGTATTGTAAATAAACTATAAAAAAATTGAAAAGTCAATTCTTGAATGATTTTTTGTATTTTTACGCTATCCAATGTAAACAAAACGACAAACAAAATTATGGAACAACTTCTCATTGAAACACAAATTCATCAAGATATTCTATCCGTTTTCAATGCTCAAAAGGCAAATGCTCAAAATCTTGCCAATACTAATGCCAAAGAAAGAAAAGCAAAACTTCAAATGATTTTAGACTGGACTTTCAGTCACGAAAAAGAAATTGGTGAAGCCTTATATAATGATTTTAAAAAGAATCCTTCCGAAACAAATATTGGAGAAATTTTGGGCGTAGTGGGCGAGGTCAAACATTTAATGAAACATTTGAATTCATGGATGAAACCGCAATCAGTGCCTACGCCCTTGAATATGATTGGCACATCTGCCCATGTGAGGTTTGAACCCAAAGGTGTCTGTTTGATAATTTCTCCGTGGAATTATCCTTTTAATCTTTCTATCAAGCCACTCGCACAGGCTATTGCAGCGGGAAATTCGGTGATATTGAAACCATCTGAAATGACTCCAAATACCTCGGCATTAATCAAAAAAATGATTACAGAATTGTTTGATTCAAACGAGGTTCATGTTGTAGAAGGTGATTCTACGGTTTCGCAAGTATTATTAGAACAGCCTTTTAATCATATCTTTTTTACGGGCAGTCCGAATGTGGGTAAAATTGTGATGTCAGCAGCGGCAAAAAATTTAACTTCGGTAACTTTAGAATTGGGTGGTAAATCACCTTGCATTGTGGATGAAACCGCCAATATAAAAAAATCAGCCGAGAAAATTGCTTGGGGTAAATTCATAAATAATGGACAAACTTGCGTTGCCCCTGATTATGTTTTGGTACATGAAACCGTTGAAAATGAGTTTGTCAATGCCATGAAGGATTCGATAAAATCAATGTACGGTGATGATGCCAAACAATCTCCAGATTATTGTCGAGTAGTGAATAATCGTCATTTCAATCGATTAGATAACTTATTGAAAGAAGCTATTGAAAAAGGTGCAAACCTCTCAATTGGTGGACAAACAGACGGATCAGAAAATTTTATTGCCCCTACCCTTCTGACTGAGGTGGATAATTCAATGAAAATTATGAGTGAAGAGATTTTTGGACCAATCTTGCCCATTGTAAGTTATTCGACCAATGAGGAGGCAATAGCACATATCAAAAGTCGAGAAAAACCATTAGCCATGTATATTAACTCTGGAAAAGAATCAAATATCAAATTTTTCATGGATAATTCTTCTGCTGGTGGAACTGTGATTAATGATTGTGTAATTCATTACGGACATACCGAAATTCCATTTGGGGGCGTAAATAATTCTGGTATTGGTAAATCTGGAGGAATTTGGGGCTTTACCGAA
>JAYVIV010000113.1:0-14238 GCA_043769985.1 Arcicella sp. | reverse complement strand
CCTCTCCATCGGAGAGGGGTCGGGGGTGAGGTTTTGCGTCAAATAGTAGATAGTTCCGTTTAATAATACAACAATTGCTTGAAATACTAAAACAATACTGGGGATATCACAACTTCCGTCCACTTCAAACTGACATTATTCAATCAGTTTTGGACGGACGAGATACGCTTGCTCTTATGCCAACGGGTGGAGGAAAATCCTTGTGTTTTCAAGTGCCAGCCATGATGTCTGAGGGTGTTTGTATTGTGATTTCTCCCTTGATTGCATTGATGCAAGACCAAGTGCAGCAACTTAAAAATAGAAATATTTCTGCCGTTGGCATATTTTCGGGAATGCACAAAAACCAAATTGATATTGCCCTTGATAATTGCATTTATGGAGATATAAAATTCCTCTACGTTTCGCCCGAAAGATTACAGACAAAAATCTTTATCGAAAGAGCTAAACAGATGAAAATAAATCTCTTGGCAATTGACGAAGCTCACTGTATTTCGCAATGGGGCTATGATTTCAGACCACCTTACGCCAAAATTGCCGAGTTCAGAAAACTCCTCCCTCCTATTCCAATGATTGCCTTGACGGCAACGGCAACGGAGGAAGTTAAGAAAGATATTGTCGAAAAACTGGAGATGACAAATCCGATGGTTTTTCAACAAAGTTTTGCACGAGCCAACTTGTCTTATTCAACTTTTAAAGAAGATGATAAAGAAAGACGTTTGATGAAGATTTTGCAGAATGTTCAAGGTTCAGCGGTAGTTTATGTACGCAATCGCCGTCGAACGCAGGAGGTTTCGGATATGCTCAATAAATATAATATACAGTCCACTTTTTATCATGCAGGATTAAATCCTACCGAACGAACTAAGCGACAAGAAAATTGGATTAAAAACCGTGTTAGAGCCATCGTAGCTACAAATGCTTTCGGAATGGGCATTGATAAACCCGATGTCAGAACGGTGATTCATCTGGATTTACCCGACACCTTGGAAGCCTATTATCAAGAGGCAGGACGGGCAGGGCGTGATGGCGAAAAGGCTTATGCAGTTGTGTTGTACAATCAACCTGATGTGGACGGTTTGGAGAAAAATGTGTTACAATCTTATCCTCCCATCGAGTTGATTAGACGAGTGTATCAATGCCTTGGAAATTTGTTTCAATTGGCAGTGGGTTCTGGTGAATTTAATAGCTTTGATTTTGATTTAATCGAATTCCAAAGACGATTCGACTTGCCGCCTACTGATACTTATTTTGCCTTAAAAATCCTTGAAAATCAAGGGTTCATTCAGCTTTCTGAAGGCTTTAAAAATACTTCAAAATTGATGTTCAAAGTTGATAATAGACAACTTTATGACTTTCAATTACGCAATCCTAAATACGATTCTTTTATCAAATTATTGCTCAGAATGTACGGGGGGGAGCTTTTTGGGACTTTTTTGAATATTTCAGAAGCAAATATTGCTAAAGCCTATTCCATTCCCGTGAAGGAAATTGAAACGTGGTTATTAACCTTAGAAAAATTCGACATTTTGTTTTATGATAAACAAAAAGATCAACCACAATTGACATTTCTCACCCCAAGATTTGACCTTCGAGAATTGCCTTTGCAAGAATTAGAAATCAAAAATAGAAAGGAACGAGACGTTCAAAAAGCAAGGTCTGTAAAGCATTATGCCGAACAACCAAATCGTTGCCGAACGCAATTATTATTAGAATATTTTAACGAAATAACCGATGCCCAATGTGGAATTTGTGATAATTGCTTAAAGAAACAAAAGCAAAATAAAATTGAAGAGGATGATAAAGAAGGAGAAAAAGCAACCCGCTTAAAAATCAAACAATTATTACAAAATGGAGCGATGAATTTACAACTAATAACACAAATTATGCAACCCATCAATCAATCAAAATTCCAAGCAATTATTCGTGAAATGGTTGGAAATGAGGAGGTTAAATTTGATGACGAGGGGCGGTTGAGTTTATGAACCGCAGTTTTTAGGCTACAATTTTTTCATTAGAAACTGTAATTAAAGTAACTTCTAACTGTTTTTCTATTAAAGAAATTGTTTCAAGCGTGAAATTATGATTTCCAGAAAGCCACTTTGTTACTTCAGATGGACGTTTCTCCATTTTATCCGCTAATTGTTTTTGTGACCAACCTTTCAGTTTTAAAGCATCATCAATTCGTGCAGAAATCATCATCCTTCTTCTCACCATTTCACGACGAGTTGGGTCAATATTTTTCAACGCTTCTTGAATAATCGGGCTTGTATATTTTCTTGCTTCATTCATTGTCTTCATCATCTTGTATAGTTAAATTTCCAATTAGTCTTATTCCATCATCAGACCATTTTATATCACCTGCTTTTATTGATTGTGTAATAAGTTTTGATATTTTTCTCAATAAATAATTTTCATACTTCAGTTTTGGGTCTTCTTGTAAAGTTCTTACATTTTTATGTCCACCACCACCAAGAATAATTGTTGTACTTCCATATTTAATACAATACAGTCGTATTTTCTTGTCAGGATTGTCATACAAAGCACAAATACCATCTCCAAGAGTTCCCTCATTGGGTTTAAAAAGGTGTTCTCTTGCACCAGTTATATGACCTATTGTTTCTATTTTTGATAAAATATCATCTATTTCATTTGAAAATATTGGTCTATTCTCTTGAATGAAATTATCGAATAGAGAATAATCATCGTTAATAACAATGGTATAGACACCAGCTTTGTATCCAGAAAAATCTAATAATTCAACTATCTCAAATTTCATTAATCAAATATAAATGTAAAATTCATAAAATACACTTATAAATGTATTTTTAAGTTATAAATTGTCACAATCTACTCGTAAATACCAGCTGCAACCTTCTCTGTAATTGCCTTTGGAGCAACCCAAGCTAAGAATGCTGCCAATTTATTGATAAATCCAGGAATCACCTCCGTCTTTCCCGCAAACATAGCATCCACCGAAATTTTGGCCACATCTTGTGGACTCATCGCCACTTTCTCAGCTGCCTTTCGTGCCTTTGCGGGAATATCCGCCCGATCGTTAAAGTTCGTATCGGTTGCCCCTGGGCTTACGCACGTTACTGATACGGGTGAATCTTTTAATTCAAATTTCAAGGCTCTCGAGAAATTCAAAACAAATACTTTTGTAGCGGCATAAATTGCCATTTGTGGTAAAGCCTGATAAGCCGTCGAACTTGCAATATTCAAAATATAGGCTTGTGAATGACGTTTCAACATCGGCAAAAATACTTGACACATCTCCGTGAGCGTAATCATATTCAGATTCATCATATCTCGATTTTGCTCAATCGTGAATTTTTCAAAATCTCCTGCCGAGCCATATCCTGCATTATTTACCAATACTTCCACTTGATGATTCTGTTGTTCCACCCACTTAAAAACCTCTCGGGCTGCATCAGATTTAGATAAATCAGCTGCTAAAAATTCAACATTAACTGCATATTTCGCTTTTATTTCCTTCGCCACATCCTCCAACTGAACGCCAGAACGGGCAATCAAAATCAAATCATATTTCTTCTTTGCCAATTCAATAGCAATCTCTTTTCCAATACCTTTACTGGCTCCTGTGATTAATGCGTACATAAAATTTGTTAAGTTTTAAGTCGTAAAGTCATTAAGTTGACTACGACAGTTTTCTATTTTCAATGTTTAAAAATTGAAAATAGATTTTTAAAAAATAGGAACTGGCTACTATTTGACGCAATTCTAAAATCAATGATTGAGCGAGACTTTAGTCGTTTTTCTTATCACTAACCCCACGCCTTCAGGCTGGGGATAATATGTCGATTCCCCAGCCTAAAGGCGTGGGGTTAGTGATAAGAATGGTGCTAAAGCCTTGAGAACCAAATTTGCGTCAAATAGTTAATAGTTCTGAAAAAAATAGTAGTTCAATAATTATTTTTATAAGAAATTAGCATACTTCCCCAATAACCAATCACTAAGATGCCTGCCCTCCATTCACGCCCAAAACTTGCCCATTCACAAAGCCAGATTCTTCCGATGCCAAGAATAAATAAGCATTGGCAATATCCATAGGGTCACCCATTCTTCTTACTGGAATTGAATTAATTACCTCCAAACGAACCGCCTCTGGAATGGCATCGGTCATATCCGTTTTGATGAATCCTGGAGCAACAGCATTAGCGGTGATTCCGTTTTTACCTAACTCTTTCGCCCAAGTTCTCACCATCCCGATTACACCCGCTTTAGCAGCTACGTAATTAGTCTGACCAAAATTTCCATGTACACCAACCACCGAAGATGTACAGATTATGCGACCATAATTTTGCTGAACCATATAGGGAGCAATGGATTTTGTACAGTTAAAAACGCCCGTCAAATTAACATCAATCACTTGTTGCCATTCGAGATGGGACATTTTTAAAAGGGTTTTGTCACGAGTGATTCCTGCATTATTTATGAGAATGTCAATTCGTCCGTATTTCTCATTGATTTCACGACTTGCCGCTTCAATGACTGGGACATCGGTTGTGCTAATGTGCATAAACTCACATTGAAATCCTTGTTCACGGAGATTTGAGGCAGTTTCTTCCCCTGCTTCCAATAAATCCCAGATGATAACGGTTGCTCCTTCTCGGCAAAATAATTCAGCGGCGGCCGCTCCAATTCCTCTGGCAGCACCTGTGATAACGGCAACTTTGTCTTTTAATCTCATTTTTTTAGTTATTGGTTGATTGGTTATTAGTTATCAGGTCTTCTTTGAAATTGATTTTCCCAAATAAATATTACATATTTCTTGGAAAGATTAATAACAAATAACTGAATTCTACTCATATAGCATCGAAATTAACTCCGCCACGCAAGCAGGTTTTTCTTGTCCTTCAATTTCAAAAATACAATTCATCGTGATTCTCAGACCCGCTGGTTTTGCTTCTTCGGCTTCCATCAAACTCGCTCGCATACGTACCTGCGAACCCGAAGGCACAGCGGAAGTGAAACGAATTTTATTAGCTCCGTAATTTACACCCATTTTCACAGATTCCACTCTGAAAAGGTCAGCCATAAATTTTGGAGCGAGCGAAAGCGTTAAGAAACCATGGGCCACGGGCGTTTTGAAGGGAGAATGTTTCTTCGCCATTTCAACGTCCACGTGAATCCACTGGAAATCTTGAGTGGCTTTGGCAAAATCATTAATCATCTCCTGCGTGACGGTCATATAAGGCGTTGTGCCAATTTCTTGCCCAATTTGGGCTTTCAGGGATGCTAAATCTTGGAATGTTTGCATATTGAGAGTCTTTTAAGGAAGGCTTCGTTCAAAACGAAGCCTTCCTTTCTGGTATATCGTACAAACATAAACAAAAAAACCGTAATACGATTCATCATCGCATTACGGTTTTAATTTTCATAGAAGGTTAAGAGGCAAAATATTAATTTAAAGCAATTTGGCGGTTAATTGCAGTAGGTTTAGTTGTTACTAAATTTAATTCTTTTACTAATTTTTCATCGCCTTTGGTGAATTCAAAAGTATATTTTCCATCCTCTAATTCACTTAAATCGTACTTAGCGTGATAGTTTTTATCTTTTTTAGCTACTCTTTCTGTAATCAGAATCTCACCTTTACTGTCCTTCAAAACAACAGTCAAATCCTTATCAGTCGTTTTTTCAATCATTACATTCATTTTCAAAGTATTTGCACTTTGAAACATCCCTACTTCAAAAGTCTTTGCTTTTGTGGGTGCAGCTTTTTTGTCAGTTGCGTTAGAGATAAAAGTCATAGCTGTCAAAGCAGCAATTGCGAAATTTTTTAATAAAATTTTCATGTTCTTACTTGTTTAGAAATGTTTGTTTAATTTTAAATAACGTTTAGAAATTGTATTGAAATTAGTATGCCAACAACTTAAGTATTTAATAATCAGAATTTTATGAATTTTATTTAAAGCAATAGATGTTCGATTTTGATACAGTCTTTGTTCGGTTATGAACGGTTTTCGTTGGATAGATACTCCTCATGGCATAACTAATAGATTTTGATAATTTCAACAAATTATATGATGAGTCATGCCATGAGTATTGCCAATTAAATTACTCAATCACAAGCTGACGGCTACTTACCGTTGGTGTTTCAGAAGATAAATTCACTTCTTTAATCACTTTTTCATCTCCCTTTGTAAACTCAAAAGTGTATTTTCCATCTGCCAAATCACTTAAATCATACTTGCCATGATAGCTCTTCGTACCTTTCGAAACTTGCTCATTATACAGAATATTTCCTTTTTCATCTTTAAGAACAACCAACAGATTTTTATCCGTTGATTTTTCAATCATGACATTCATTTTCAACGTATTAACGGACTGATACATTCCGACTTCAAAAGTCTTGGATTTTGTGGGTGCAGTGCTATTATCTGCTCCATTTGAGATTGAACATACGGCTAACAATGCAGCAATTGCGAAAGTTTTTACGAGATTTTTCATTTTTTTAATTGTTTAGAATGTTTTGTTTTTGTTTGAATACTGTTTAGATAATAATAATTTTTCAAAGTTTGATTTAGAGGCATGAATTTAATGAATAGGCTTAATTAATTGATTTATAGGTACTTATTTTTAAAATTAGGTAGAGAAATTTTTTATTAAGTTTAGAGATTGTAATATTTTAGTATTAAAAGGTTTAGTGATTTCGTAGATTTAGAGCGTTGTTTTTCGTTTTTGTTGTGTCAAAGTTATGTGCTAAAACCAGTACTATGCAATACATATTAGTTAATCGGTCATTTTACTTGATTAAATGGTAGAAATTCTATTGTTCTGGTAAATTTTTATGTTGAATGGTTAGGTGTGTATCACGTAGTTATACTCACTGTTTGAACCTTTCACAAAGCCGTATCCCGTTGCGATTTGTTTAGGTTCACGAATCACGATAATTTTGCTCATTCCACAACCTCAGAAAAACCTTTAAAAGTCAAAAGCCCCCAACCGTATGATTTGGGTTTTTACGATGCTCTCCTTCCAGTGCTTGCAAACAATATATCCTTCATTCACCAACTCATTCAAGGCTTGGCGAATGGTCATAGGAATTGTTTTAAATTGCGTATTCAATTCATTTTCAGAAGGTTAAAGTTTTGCTGCTTAAAATTCCACCGCTTGATTTTGTTTTTTCAAGGTTTCGTAAAAAGATTGGTATTGATACTGTGTCATTTGAATGATAACACTAATAAATACAACTTGTATAGACATAGACAAGCTGTATTTATTATTTTTTTTGCTTCAAGGCAATACAAACTAAATAACCTCTGTATGCTCAACTAAACATCACATAAAACAAATAATTCAACATGAAAAAAGTATTGTTTTTAATGACAGCCGTTTCAGGCTTATTCTTAGCAAGTTGCAACAATCAAGAAGTTGCCCCTGATTCAATTGACGATGTGCTTGCCTCTGTGGAAGCATCAGCAGCCCGAACAGCGGCGTTGAATGATACCGTTACAAAAGGAAAGTGTAAAGGCAAATTGACAAGTATTGACATTGCCACTTTACCTGCAACAATTACCACTTACATCAACACAAAATATGCGGGTTCAACCATCAAATTTGCTGGTAAAGATGAGAAAGGGCAGACCGTTGTAGGCGTTTCGTTAAATGATGTAGAAACAGGTTTATTGTTCGATGCAAGCGGAGTTTTTGTGCAGGCTTTAACACATTATGGAAAGAAAGCGAAACTGACAGAGGTTGATATTGCCACACTTCCCGCCAGCGTAGGAGCGTATGTAACCGCCAATTTCGCAGGTTATACAGTTAAGAAAGCAGGAAAAGATGCAGATGGAAATTTATTAGTAGGCATCAAAAATGATACTACTCATAAGGTCTTGAAGTTTGATTCAGCAGGTAAATTTGTAGAAGAATTGGCCATTCCTCCTCACGGAAAGAGGAAAGGCGGCAAGAAATAACAAATTAAAATTTCGTAAGTTACAAAAATGCTCAAATACTTAAAATTAAGTATTTGAGCATTTTTATTTTGAAGCTATTTGTTATTTGATGCAACCCCGAAATCTATGATTCACTTTTATTATTTTGGAACACAGTCTCAGGGCAAGGGATATTGCGTATTCACCAGTCACAAGGCATGGATTACGGATAAAATCGGTATATATTGAGCCAATAGTACAAGCCTAATACAAAAAAAGCCCTACCAACTGGCAGGACTTTGATAACTTCTAAAACCTATTTCTTAGGAATTTTGGGAGCTGGTGTCGTTGGTGTTTTCACCGCTGGCACTGGCGTTGCAGGTGCTGGATTAATCAATAGTTTCAATCCATCTGGATCATCTGCTTTAATCGCAACAGCTTTATCCACATTCTCCTGAACCTTCACTAAGTCTTTCGTAACAATTGAATTATACCCAGCTAAATATTTGTAAGCTTCATATAATTGCTCTTTGTTCGCTTTTGCCATATCCACTACCGCTAAGAATTTCTCGTAATGCGGAGTCGCCAACCATTTTGTACCAGTATAATCAATGTAACTATTAGTTCTGGCACGATATAAATGGAATGGAGCAAACTTATCATTAATAGCAATGGCTTTTGCATACATAGAGTCAGCTTTTAATCCTTGATTATATCTCCCTAATGTATCTTCACGAAGTGTATAAGCCGTAACAAAATACTGAGCCATACCCGCATTATACCAATCTGTACTGTTCAATGCTTGCTTTTTAACCAATTTCCAATTCATTGCTTTTGTTGCATATTCAACCGCTTTTGCATACTTTTTCTGCCCATAAGCAATACCATACATCGTTGCATTATGATTATTAATAGTATCTAAAGGAGCAGCATTTTCGTAATACATTATAGCCAATGAATCTTGCTTTAAACACTGATAACCTTTACCAAAATAAACATTATCCAAGTAATACGGCTTAACTCCCGACTTCACCATTTTCTCCAAATTATCAATTCCTTCTTGGCATTTTCCTAATTCGATATTCGAATATCCCTTCATTCTGAAAACATCATTGTCAGTTGCTCCACCTGCTTCAGCTTTTTGGGTAAAATCCAATGCTGCTTCATAGTCTTTCGCTAAAAATATTAATTTAGCAGTACTCAATAATACTGGCGGTGATGCTTCTGCTCTATCTACATACTTTCTGAACAATTTTGAAGCATCTTTATATTTACCAAAAATGATATAATATTCCCCCATACGTTTATAGTATGGAGCAAAAGATGAATCAGTTTCATAAGCACTTTGATAGCTATTAACTGTGTATTGATAGTTTTTACCTCTCAAATAAACCACCCCTAATCTGATATATGCCTTAGCACTTTTACCTACTAAAATAGCTTGTTCATAAGCCGTTGCTGCTGGTCCGCCGTCATTTTTAATTAAGAAGGCATCACCTTTTACAATTTGCATATCAGCCGTCAAAGGTTTTTTAGTTTTCTCCGTAATCAAATCAATCAAACGAACTGCTTCACCTGGGTCGTTTGAATTTTCAAATAAAGTATAAGCCTCCGCAGTACGATATATTACGTCAGCATTTTTCATTTTGGTATCCAACAAAATTTTATCGAAAGCTGCTTTTGCTCCTTGTGCATTTTTTTCAGCTAACATAATTGTCGCTAAACCCACCGAGTTTAAAGGTTGCTTTGGTTCGGTTGTCAATCCCTTTTCAAAAGTTGCTTTTGCACCTGCCAAATCGCCATTACGTAATTGAACGTAACCTAAATAGTACATATTTTCAGCCGTTGGCGAAGCCGCCACCACCGCTGTCATTGTTGCTTTTGCTTTCGTTGGTTGGTCTCCATCCACCTGCATCAAGCCTTGCTGTACGGTTTGTCCGTTTACTACACCAGTAAACAATAAAACCGCAGCCACCAATAGAGATTTCATTTTTACGTTCATTTTCTTGAAATTTTTTGTATTTTCTTTAAAGTTTATTTAAAATTTTCTCAGTATTAAAACAATTTACTGAAAACCTTTATGATATTTTAATTTTATGAGTAAATACAAAATTAAAATAAAAATTTGTTAATAAAAACCTATATTTTATTCTTTACTACCACTTTTCACAACTTTTTGTTAAGTGGATAATTTCAATATTATTTTGCAATTATTTCAAATATAATTCTTTAACATTCAGACAGCCTAAAAGTATCAAACCCCTATCGTGTTTAACAAAATATTAACAGTTGTTTCGTCCCAACAATGGAACGCCGATGACGCAGATGCTTTGCAACGCAGATTTTCGCAGATTAAAAAAAAATTAAATATTGAGAAATAAAGTTATAATTAGATAAAAAAATCTGCGAAAATCTGCGTTGCCGAAGGCATCTGCGTCATCTGCGTTCCATCAAATCTATCATTTGCTTTCTACTTGTCGAATTTGCAAAGGTTGGGTCAATGGAATTAGTCCGTTTTTATAAACGATTAATTGTCCTTGTTCCAAGGTACAATAATTGATAAAACCCGTGCCAAGTCCCATGTGAGCTTCTTTCAAAATAAATCGGATTCTACGAGTTAAAGGATATTTTTTCAAAGCGAGGTTATAGCCAAAAGGTTGGTAATAGTCGTCTTTCGTAGGATTTACTTTATTTGCTACGGATAAAACATTCACACTTCTAATAAAAGTCAGAGACGTTGGATCGTCGCCGTCACTTATCCAATTAACACCAATTACCCCCATAGCATTGTTATGAGTCTTGACATATTCAATTACTTCTTTGTTAGATTTTGCGGCAAAAAACGATACTTTCATTTTCCTGTCAATCTTAAAAGTATCAATCAAAAATGTCAAATTGCTTGAACTTGTTCCATCAAAAACCAACACAATATCCTTCCCAGATTTACCAAAAGTCTTTTTCGTTCCCCTCATCAAACCCTCTAACTCTTGGGTTGTTATTGCTGTGTCCTTATTGGCTTTGTTTGTAATCAAGGCAATCCCATCACCAGCAAATTTGAAACTTTTGTACCTAATATCATCTTGCTTGAAAACTGCCTTCTCTTTTTCGTCTAACTCTCTGGCAATAACCGCTATCCGTGCTTTATCATTCAACATCATTGCCACTGCTTCGCCCTCATTTTTATAAACCAAATTTATCTTCGTATAAGGAAATGTCTTTTCAAAAGCCGACTTTTCAGCCTCAATTATTTGCTGAAAAGATTCATCAACAGCAACGGTGATTTCACCTTTGGCAGGCGTATCCAAATCATTACCATCCTTATCTTTCCCTCCTCCGCAGGATGTTAAAAATACTATTCCAGTAATTATAAACATCAAATTTTTAATATTTTTCATGGTATATTTTTAGCTTTTTACTTTAAGCAATCAGCTATGTTTTATGTTGTCTCAGATTAAGTATTTACTCGAATATTAACAAAAAAAACGATGACAGTTGATTGTCCAATTAACAACTGTTAACTAAACTCAACCCTTTTTTCCATCATAATAAGAATAGTCATCTCCATCATCATCCTCTCGAAATTTTTCATATACTCTCCAAGCTCTGTATAATCCGTACACAACCAATAAAGCACCCAAAGCATACGCCCATTTATAGGAAGGCAACATCATTTGAGCGAAGTTTGATTCTGGATAAATTATCAACAACATTCCAATAACGGAATATGATAACGCCATCATGGCATTGACAATTGCGAAGGCTTTATTTTGCATTTTTTTAGGGATTAGGAGGTTATGTTTTAATAGAATCTTACAGGTTAAAAACACTAAATTTTAAATAATGATTTACTCTTTTAACATAAATTAACGTTTCATTTACCCATTCCCTTTTAAAAATGAAACCTGCCAGTTTCCTGACAGGTTTTCATTGTTGAAGCTATGATTTTCGATTGCTCGAATACTATTCAGACAATTGGAAGTTGATAGGAATTGTAAATCTTGAACGTACTGCACGACCAGACTGCTTGCCGGGTGTCCATCTTGGAACAGATTTAATTACTCTAACCGCTTCTTCATCACAACCAAATCCTACTGATTTCAAAACATCAACGTTTTGAATAGAACCGTCAGTATTTACCACAAATTGGATATACACTTTACCCGAAACGTTAGCACGTTGTGCAGCAGCAGGGTATTTAAGGTTCTTCATTAAGAATTTACCAAAAGCACCCATACCTCCTGGAAATTCAGCATTTTGTTCAACCGCCGTAAAGATTTCTTCCTCTTTTGGCTTTGGTGGTTCAACGGGTGCTTCCTCTTTTGGTTTAGCATCAGGGTCGGTTGGTGGTGCTTCAACATCCGTTTCACCTTTCACGGTTTCAGCGGCAGTATTACCTTTCACCTCTTCTGGTGGTGGTTCTGGTTTCTGTACTTCCTCATCTTTCTTGATTTCAGGAGGTAAGAATTTTGTCGTTGTCACCTGCGGAATTTCTTTCGGTGGTGGTGGCGGCGGTGGTGGTGGTGGTGGTGGTGGTACTTTATTTTCTGGTGGTGGCTGGTCAATTTTCATGACATTTGCCGTTACTTCAACTTTATCTTTTGCTAAAGTTTCTGATATTTTGTTATAAGCAAAAGACAGAGCAAAAGCGGCTGAAACAGAAGCTATACCTATCAATAAAGACCTTGTAACCACTTTTGGATATTCTTTTCTAAGCACAAAAGCACCATAACTTCTGTTCTTATCTTTGAAAATAATATCATCCAGTGTTGAAGTTGGACTTATTACGTTTGACATAATTCTCTGATGTTAAGGGTAGTTAATTATTAAATATCTATGAAATAAATAAAATCTAAATAATCTACCTAATAAACTTTTTTTGTGGAAGACCACTGACTAAAATTAAAACTATTTTTTTAGTTATCAAAATATTTATAACTATTTTTTTAGTTTTTTATTTAAAGTCCTGATTTTTTAATTAATTCTTCCGAAGAAGGGTCAATTCCTAAGATGGCATAACGCTTGTTTCCTGTGATGGCACATTCGTCAAGTAAATCAACCATATTCTTATATTTTGCACCTTTCGCAGCTTTAATTACGATTGTGAAGTTATCACCAATTCTTTTCTTCATATCAAACAAAACCGTACGAATACCTTTGTTTGAGTAATCAGTTTTTAGCAATTGAGTTGTGGCATCGTTAGGAAGTCCTTGATAGTAATATACTTTCGTGGAATCAGGAATAACTGTCAATGTTTCAGACATTTTCACTTCTGATTTTTCATCTTTCTCCGTTTTGTCAGGCATATTCAACTGCATTACTACGGGCTTAGCTAACGTCGTAGTTAGCATAAAAAAGGTTATTAGTAGAAAGCCTAAATCCACCATCGGTGTCATATCAATTTTCGTTGATGCTTTCTTGCTACGTTTTTTACCACCTTTTTTGCCCCCACCGTCTTGACTTATTTCTGCCATTTTTTGGGAAATGTTAAGTAGTTAATAGTTAATGATTAATAATTAATAGTTGAAAATATCAAGTAATAATTCAGTAATCTTTTCACTATTTAGTTTTAACTCAGTTAATCAGACTTTAAAATTTACTTATTACTTAGAAGAGATACATTTACTTAAAACTGTTAATTATTCTCTAATAACTATTAAGTAAGTTTTATAAGACCCTGCCTTTCGAGAGAGAGGCAGGGTTAAAACTACTGAGTACAACTAAAATAAAATTATTTTGGCTTACCTTCTGGTGATGTTACCAACTGAAAAACGTTGATATTCTGGTCTTGCAAAGTACTAACAATTGAGTTAAATATTTTGTAATTAGAGTTTGCATCACCTTTGATAGCAATCTTTAAGGCTGGATTCGCAATTTTTGCGTAACTAACCCAAAGAAAAAGTTGATTATCTGTTGAATCCAAAGGAATACCTTTCATCAAACCTTGTGCTTTAACATCTGATGGTTTCATTCCTAAAACCTGACGCATGGCACCAGCTGGATAACCGATTAATTCAGAAGCGTTATAATTCTTCTGCATTTCTGGTGTTACTGAAATTCCCATACGATTTGCCATTCTCGCAAGCATGGCATCTTTCGCAATTTTGTCTTCAGTTCCTAAGTAAATTCCTCCTTCTGGTCCAACCGAAATAGTCAAATAACCTTCTCCTGCTGGAAGTTTCTTCTCAGAGATTGATGACGGTGGAGTGATTGTTACGGCTTCTTCGGGCTTAAACTTTGCAGTTAGCATAAAGAAAGTCAGTAGCAAAAACGCCACATCGCACATCGCTGTCATGTCGAGAGAAACGCTTTGTCGTTTTGCTTTAACTTTTGGCATAATATTGTT
>JAYVIV010000112.1:0-20358 GCA_043769985.1 Arcicella sp. | reverse complement strand
ACTTTCGTTAAAACATCTGTCAAAGAATCATCGTATTTTCCAGCTTTGAGGGCTTCCATCGTAGATTTTTGAGTTGCGTTCATTACGTTTACGAAATCTTTTTCAAAATCACGAACTTTTGAAACAGCTACGTTATCTAGAAGACCTTTTGTTGAAAGAAAAATCATCGCCACTTGTTCTTCAACTCTTTGTGGATGACCATTTAACTGCTTCAACATTTCCAGATTACGCTTACCACGTTCAATAGTCAATTTTGTAGAAGCATCAAGGTCTGAACCAAACTTAGCAAAAGCTTCTAATTCACGGAACTGTGCTTGATCAAGTTTCAACGTCCCTGCCACTTTCTTCATTGGCTTAATTTGAGCATTACCACCTACACGTGATACTGAAATGCCTACGTTGATGGCTGGACGAATACCTGCGTTGAAAAGGTTAGTTTCCAAGAAAATCTGACCATCCGTAATTGAAATTACGTTTGTCGGAATATAGGCAGAAACGTCACCAGCTTGTGTTTCGATGATAGGAAGTGCTGTTAATGAACCACCACCTTTTACCAAATGCTTGATAGAATCTGGCAAATCGTTCATGTTTCTTGCAATCTCGTCAGAAGAGTTAATCTTTGCAGCACGTTCTAATAAACGACTGTGAAGATAGAAAACGTCTCCTGGATATGCCTCACGTCCTGGAGGACGACGAAGTAAAAGAGAAACTTCACGATATGAAACCGCTTGCTTCGATAAATCATCATAAATAATCAATGCAGGACGACCTGTATCACGGAAGAATTCACCGATGGCAGCACCCGTAAATGGAGCATAGAATTGCATGGCTGCTGGCTCAGAAGAACCTGCCGCTACAATTACTGTATAATCCATTGCACCCGCCTTACGAAGCGTTTGTTCAATTTGCTTAATAGTTGAAGACTTTTGTCCACAAGCAACATATATACAATACACTGGGTTACCAGCATCAAAGTATTCTTTTTGGTTAATAATAGTGTCAATACAAACAGTAGTTTTACCTGTCTGGCGGTCACCAATTACTAACTCACGTTGTCCACGACCTACTGGAATCATTGCATCAATTGCTTTGATACCTGTTTGAAGAGGTTCTGTTACTGGCTGACGAAAAATTACTCCTGGAGCTTTACGTTCCAAAGGCATTTCGTAGAGGTCACCTGTGATAGGACCGTTTCCATCAACTGGCTCGCCGAGTGTGTTTACTACACGACCGCAAATACCGTCTCCTACTTTGATTGATGCAATTTCGTCGGTACGTTTTACGGTATCCCCTTCTTTGATTCCAGAAGCATCACCCAACAATACTGCCCCGACGTTATCTTCTTCGAGATTCAAAACAAGGGCTTTCAAACCGTTTCCAAAAACGACTAATTCACCTGCTTGTACTTTCGTTAGTCCGTAAATACGGGCTACGCCATCACCGATTTGCAATACGGTACCTACTTCTTGAAGTTCAGCTTCTGACTTTGCTCCTGAGAGTTGTTCTCTCAAAATTGCTGATACTTCATCTGGTCTGACTGATGCCATTATTATAAGTTTTTTTGTGATTTTTGTTCAGTGAAAATCTGAGGATTAGGAATTTGAGATTGAGGATTAGATGAAAAAAATCTAAAACTTACTCTTTTTACTTCTAAATCGTTGCTTTTTCGGGTGCAAAATTATGGAAGAAATTTCACAATTCCATGATTTTTAGAAATAATAGTGCATTATTGTTATACTTTTTTGAGAATTAGGATTTTGAAATATTGATTTGAAATGTAACTGTATGAAAATTGAAATTTTGATGAAAATTTACGGATGTATTTACTTAAAAATGCACCCCATCCAACATAACAAAATATGCAACTGTTCAAAAAAGGGAATTTGTAGTTTCAAGCAAATCTTAAAAAGATTTTGATGGGGTATTTTCTCTACATTTTAACTTCAAATATTAGTGGAACGTTTATGTTAATGCACAACTAAACATAAACACAAAAACAATATGAAAAAGAGCATTTTAACAATTGCATTTTTATTAGCAATTTCAGCTATTTCTTTTGGTCAAACCGCAGGTGAAAGATTAGATAAAGGAGTTGACAAGACTAAACAAGCTGCTAAAAGTACTGCCCGAGCAACAAAAAGAGCTGGCAAAAAAGTAGGTCAAGAAACAAAAGAGGCGGCACAGGATGTTGGAAGAGCCAGTAAAAAAGCCGTAAATGCTACAAAAAGAACTACTAAGAAAGTAGGACGAAAAGTAAAGAGGACTGTTAATAGAACAGCTTCTAAGGTTGAAGACAAGACAGATAATTAGACATTTTTTATAAAATTTTAAAGAGGTAAATTTCGGAAACGTTGTTTACCTCTTTTTATATGTTTGTTTCAAAATAAGATGAAAATTTTCTTGAAAAGTAAATTGTAAGTTTATTTCATTTTAGGAATTTACAATCATTAATTAAAATAAATTTCGATTAGCCTGTTGAATATGACGCTCGTTGTGAACAACCAAAAACTGCAAAGCATCACAAAGATTCAATTTAAGAAATTTTACAATGGAGATTGGTATATTGATTAGCTGAATATCTTTTCGATGAGCCATTCTAAGTATTTTCAACATTCTTTCTTGCTGATTAATAAATTCTGCAATGGAGGCTTTGGCATCTAAATTTGCTGAAGGAGTATATGCTTTAAATGCTTTATATTTTTTCTTGCCCGTTTCTGGATTCATAGATTCGATACATTTGCGTCCTAACCAAGAACTTTTTATGGTGTTTGCGGAGGAATTATCGGGGCTATTTTGAAGACCATTTTCAAAGAGAGGAAGATAATAATTGCCATAGAAATTCAGGTGAGCCAAGCATTGTGCAATACTCCAACCGCCTGTATTTGAAGGATTTAGCAAGACTTCATCAGAAAGATTTTGATAGGTACGAATGGCTTGTTGAAAATGTGATTCAACTTGATTTTGTAAATGATTTAGAAGTGTTATTTTGTCCGAGATTTCCATGAATTTGTGATTTGAATTGTTGTTTTATTACCACAAAATTGAGGAATTAATTTTTGAAAAATGTTGGTATTTTCCAAGATTTATATTTTTACAGAATTCACCAATTTACTAAAATTACTAACATCAATACCAATATAATTTGCCAAATATTTATGCGGAACAATTTGCAAAATATGTGGACTACGTTGTAATAATTGCTTGAATTTTTCTTCCGAAGAAAAGCATTGAATCTCCACTAATCGCTCTAAGACACCTGAAAATGCACCAATTAGCCCTTTTCGTAACAATAACTCAATTTGAGGATTACTTTGTGCCAATTTTTCTACTTGCTGAAAAGATGCTCTCAAAAACTTGGATGGACTCAGCGTTTCATAATAAAATTTGGAAGGTTTATGGTTCAACATGGAATCTAAAACACCCCCAAAATTGCCTGAGTAGGTAAAAAGCAAAGTTGCTTCTCGATTTTGTTCATCCAAATAATACATTCTTTGCAAGCCTTCAATGACAAAATATAAATACGTTTCCTCAGTTCCTGCGTGTGTCAAAACCTCTTTCCTTTTGGCAGAAAAAGGTTTTAATAAGGCATAAAAATGTTCAAAATCATCTTCTGATAATGGATGGATATTGTTGATGCTTTTTTGGAGGAGAAGTTTGGAATCAGGCATTTTCAAAAGACCATGAGATTAATTATGATGGATAAACCACGATAGCTGAATGCTTCTAAGCGGTTTTTTGACATTTTGGGAGAGTTTAAATTTTATCCAGTATTATTTTAAACATCAATGAATATGGTTGGTCGGCTTGTTTGAAGAAATTTAATGTTTTTAAATCCATTTCATTTAATTTTTTACGTCCTTCTGCACTTTGTTTGCTCAGAATTTGAATTAAAACTTTATGAAAATATTTCAATTGTTGCATCCGTCTTTTATCTAAAAGTTCAGAATCTAATCTGTATTTCTGAATAGTTTTAAAACCTAATAAAGAACCACCGACAGATGTTATCATTTCATCGTCAAAAGTCAAATGCTCTTGAATTTCCGAATCATTATTTCTAAACGGGTCTAATGCAGTTTCTATTGGAATGGCATCATGGTTTACCTTATTATTACAATTATCACAACTCAAATAAAGATTTGTCCAAGCAAAAGCTAAATCCTTGTTGATGCTTACTTCTATATGATGGTCAACTTCTTTGGGTTCGAGTTTCAATTTTGATTCGCAGTAGAAGCATTTGTGAAAACTTATGGTAGCTAATTGAATTCTTATACTTTCGTGTCCATATTTACTTGAATCAGGTCTTGCTTTTCCAGAAGCCATAAAGTCATCTTTCCATTTATCCTCTCTATCAATCAAAATTTGAGGCTTAGGTAGTCTAATCAATCCTCTCATTTTTGTAGTTCTTCGATTAATTTATCAATTTTTAGATAGTTGAAATATTCTGGATTTAGTTCCAAAAGTTTGTCTTCGATAGCATCAGCCTTATCAGCATTATGTGAAGCAATCGCTTTTTTTCTCTCAGACATTAGTTCAGAAATTTCAGCATTGAAGTTATTGGTATTGAAAAGAGGACTCATCAAAATCTCTTCAATGGGTTTGTTTCTATAAAAATCAGTTTCTTCTTTTATTACAGAACCATCGCCTTCACTCGAACAAACAAATATTCTTGCGTTTTCAACAGAAGAAACGATGAAAGGCGAATGAGTGGTAATGATAACTTGAAGATTTGGGAATATTTCTAACAAATTATTTAAGAAAACTTTTTGCCATTTGGGATGTAAATGATTCTCAGCCTCATCAATAAATATCAAGCCTGGAATTTGATTGATTTCTTCAATTGGTACTCCATGATTGATGTGTACGGCATACATCTGTTTTAATAGGAAGATGAATCGTTGAATAATGTATAGATTTCCACTACTCAATTTATCCAAAGAGATTTCAGTCTTTTTTATTAAAATCTTAGGTTGTAATTGTGTTCTGGAAACATGAGATAAGTGTCCGTCTGTGATTGATAAGTCAATAATTTTTTTAATAATGCTGTAAATTTTTACACCTACTTTTTTCTCTTTTTCATCTTTACTATCACTCAAATAATCGAAGAATGTAATGAGTTTTGTTACGTCTGTGTTTAAATGGATGCCTGAAAGTGCATCTGTAAGAAAGTTTTGTGTTTTAGGGGATTCGATATTTTGTATGTCAAATCTATCATTAGAAAGTTTTGATGTCCAATAATTAATGACAAAATTATCTTTATATTTGGAGTTTAAGCCCGAGAAAAGTTGGTTTAATTCCAAATTATTTGTTTGAAGATTACCATTCTCATATTTGGACTTTGTAACCAAATTTAGAGGTAATTGCTCCGATAAACTTAAATCTGATTGAATTAAAAAATTATTAGAAGAGGTTATGTCTCTTTCTAATGGCTTTATTAATCCGTAAAACAAAGCCCGAATCGCATCAATCACAATCGTTTTACCAGTACCATTTTCCCCAGTAATAATGATTACGGGTGGTTTTTCAGTTTTATCATCTGATCCAATAAATTCAAGATAAGCCTCTTTGAATGGTCCAATATTTTTTAATGTCAAATTATGTATTCTCATTTTTGTCTTTTAGAATTTTGTCTTCCTAATTCGTAAATATACTAAAATCAAAGAATTTCAGTATAAAATGCCTTGAATAATATACATGACCAGCTTTGTCATAGCGAACGTAGTGAAGCAATCTGTTATCTTATGAGAAGTGGTATTTAACTTCTTTTCATCACTCTAACAGATTGCTTCACTGCGTTCGCAATGACAGAACTCACAGTTCCTACTTCCCACCCAATACAACAACCGTCTTCTTCTCAAACCCAACCCCCGTAATCGTCAAAGATTTCCAAGACTTTGGCAATTTGATGTCTTTGATTTGGGTGATGCCTTCTTCACCAATGTCTAAACCTCCGAAGCCGTTGAGAATGGTTTGCAAAAATCCTCCTGCACCCGTGGCGAAGTATGGATTTGTGCCTCCAGCGGTTTCGGATAAAACGCCAAATGGTGGTACTTCGTTGGGTTTATAACTCTTGGTGAAGAGTTCAAAAGCCTTCTCTGTATTGCCTAAACGTGCATGAAGAATACTAAAAATAGCGTAAGACATGGCGGGTCCATCGGGAGATAATCTGGATTCGTAATAATCTAAATCTTTCTTAATTAGCTCTTTTTCAACTACTTGGTGCATTGGATACGATAATAAATTCACATCGGTTTGCTTGATAATTTCTCCGTTGTAGGTGGCGTGTTCTTTCGTTACACCATCAGCGTTTCTGAGAATCACCAACCCATTCATTACCTCCTCCCATTTTGGATTTGGAACAATTTTTAGTTCTTCGGCGGCTTCCATGGCAAAGTCCAAAACTTCTTTTGCCATACCGTTGGTGTAGGCGTTATCGTCCACATTTTCTGCCCATTCATCCGCACAAACTACATTGATGATGTGATATTTTCCATCCGTTCCTTTCTCGGCACGACTTATCCAAAAATCGGCAACTTCTTTTAACATCGGATAGCCACGAGTTCTAAGCCATTCTCTATCTTTCGTTACTTGATAATATTTCCAAAATGCCCAACCTACATCACCCGTAATGTGATGCTGAAAAGGTCCTGTCAAAGCCCAAACTGGTGTAGCTTCTTGTCCTTTATCATCCGATTCCCACGGGAACATTACACCCTTATATCCATGCGATTTTGCATTGGCACGGGCAGATTCCATGCGTTCAAAACGGTATTCCAAGAGTGATTTTGCCATTTCTGGATGCAAAACCAAGATGGCGGGGTACATCCAAATCTCAGTATCCCAAAACACGTGTCCATTATATCCCAAACCCGAAAGTCCCATGGGCGAAAGGCTATACGCTTGTCCTTCACGACAAAATGAATACAAATGATACATCGCAAAGTGGGCAGCTCGTTGAGCTTCGGGGTCACCTTCTATTTTGATGTCCGAAGTCCAAAGTTTTGCCCAATCAGCTTTGTGACGACTCAATAAACGGTCGTGTTTTTCCAAAGCCGCATAAATCGTTAGTCTTTCAGCTTCGTTTTGCGGGTCGGGGGTTTGTTCCGTAGAAATCGTTGAACCTACGATACTGAATGAATAAGTTTCGCCCGCAATCATCTTTTTCGAGAATTTCAAACGGTGCATTCCGTAATCCCATTCTTCATGAATTAATTGGGGTTCTTTACCACGTTCTTCACTGAAAATGAAGGAGTTAGAGGCTGCCAACGTGTGTTTGCCCGTTGGAGATTTTGCCACCGAAGTCATCAATGGAATCAAAGCATGTGGACGGTCAATCAAGGCATACGAATTTTTGACATCACGTAACATATCAGGGGCAGACATTACGCTATGAGGCGTAATTTCACAATCTTTCTTCGCTTTTACCTCCACATCAATCATCATGGTGAAGGGTAAATGACGTAATGCCATCACAGAATATTTAACCGAAACCTTATCCTGATAATCAAAAGTTGTCGTCAGAATCGCATTTTTCATATCCAAAGATTGCTCGTAATTACTAATTTCAGCTCGTCCCAAACGGCGGGAATCCACGTCCAAATCCATGTTAGCAAATTCAAATGTTTTGAGAATATTTGACACACGACCACGTCCGTAAGTATCAAAAGCACCGTTCAAAACCACATCTTTAACTTTCAAAGGTTCGGGCGATGATACAATTCCAATCATGCCATTGGCAACGGTTACCCCATAATAATTGCTGGGATTAATCTTGTCAGCTTTCACAATCCAAGGATCTTGGGCAAATAGCGGTGAGCTGTAAGCAATCAGTAATGATAGAATTAGAAGGTTGGAAAATAGTTTTTGCATTGTATTAGGTTTTATAAAAATGGACGGGAAATTGGTATATTTTAGCTATTGACTTCATCTGAGTCGCACAAGCAATAGTTTTCCCTATCCGAAATTAGGAAAATTCTTTAACAAATCACCAATAAATACAGAGAGAAAGGGAAGTTTGAAATATCTGGTACTTAAAATTGGGAAACTATTTAATAATAATTAGTTGACTGTGGGGAATAGTACAATAATTCTTAATTGAAAACGATGCAATTTTTCCATATTGCCCTATTAATTGCTTCTTGAATCGGCATTTTGCAGTAACTCGAAAGGGAAATAAAAATCTATAAAAACCCATGAGTCGTTCTATTTAGAGAAAGACTCATGAGCATATTTAGTTTTGAATGAAGTTTATCATATTGAGGTAGTTTTTCCGAGTAAAATGCTTGAGGAAAGCGTTCTAAAACAAAATATTAGTTTAAATTAATGCTAAAAGTAACCACTACTTAACGCCTTAATAGACCAGAAATCAACAACTTACCTTGCTGAAATAACTTCAATATCAAAAACCAAAGGAGAATAAGCTGGAATATCCGAACCTTGACTCCTCGTACCGTAACCTAAAGCCGAAGGGAAAATCAAAGTTGCCTTCTCTCCGACCCGCATCTTTGAAACGCCCTTATCAAAACCATCAATGGCACCTTTCGCTCCTAAAACAAAAGAGAAATTACCCGCATCAAATTGTTTATCGGTTAACAATCTGCCTGCATAAGCAACTGAAATTGTTTGACCATTGACCACTTTTGCCCCTGAAGTATTGGCTTTTGTAAGAATAAAACGTAATCCGTCGGTTGTTTTCTCTGTAATTACCAACTTTTTTGCAGCGATATAACTCTCTATTTTTTGATTTTCTTGTTCGGGAGTGAGAACTTCATCACTACCACAACTTGAAATCATTATTGACAAAAACGCCACAATAAATAATTTTGATTTGAACATTTGATTGAATTTAAAATTTTCAACAAAGGTAAATCAAAGTTTGATTTTATTCTAAGTCAAATTATTTTATTTAGGTAGAGCAAAAGTGAAATATCAATGAGATTCTCATGGCAATAATCTACGATAAAAAACTTCAACGATGATATGGCATTTTTGGGGTAATTAAAAAAGCATTTGGAAAGTGACACTTTCCAAATGCTTAAATTGTACCAAAATTTATTTCCATAATTTCTTGTAGATTCCATTCTCTAACAATAAAATCAATCCTAATTCTACAAAATAATCTAACTGAATTTTAATTTTAGGGAGAATATTTTTCTGAGAAGGGAATAGCTTTTTCAAGTGATTTTCAAATAAATTCAATTCCTCAATCGTGAAAATTTGATACTGTGTAAGGTTAATACAATTAAAAACCTCCAACTGCCACCCTTGAAAAACCGAACAGATGGCATCAGTTGACACTTCAACCACATCACTGGTATTTCTTAGTATTGCAACCTCCTGTTTTGAAAATTTTGTCTTCTTAAAGTTATTTGCTTTGAAAATTTGAGCAATCATTTTTTCAAGAATTTCGATTTCCGTTTTCTTTACAATTCGGGTATTCTCATGTTTGGATAAAGCGTTATAATCTGATACAATCTCCGCAACCATCGTTTTATCATCTACTAAAATACCGTACTCATAATTTTTATCAACTCCTTCATCCGATAAATTTGCTGACGAAATAATCGCTTTTTTATCGTCAAAAATATAAATATTGGCCTTCAAGTGGGAATTAATTTTCATCTTCCCTCCTATTTCAACGACACTATTGAAAATTGATAAATCACTTTGCTCTGAACAAAAATTTGAGAATTTGAAAGACGTAATTATTTCAATTTTAGTTTGACTTTGTTTTTTCAAAAGCAATTCATGAATGATATTTTCTTTGATATATGGAGAAATAATTTTAATGTTTTTTTTAGCATTTTCAACCAATTCCATCAATTCATTTCGCCAAGGTGAGCGGATTATTTTCATACTTTTCGTTTAAGAATTATTTCTAAAATTGGCTTGTGTAATGATATAAATTTTCGCATTAAGGATTTTAATTTTTGCCTAAAATAAATATAAATATTTGTCTTTCAGATACTTATCATAAAATTATAAATAATTATTACACGTTCTCTCAAAAAATACCTTTCTTCTCTGGTTTTCAACTCTTTTATTTTCATCAACACTGGGGCAAATCCACCTTGGTATTTGTTGGAAGGTTTTAGATAATTCAATAAAATTCGCTGAATACTATCCCCCAAAATCATATCTTTTTGCCTACTGAAAAGCCCTTTTTTAATCAGGAAATATTTAGGTTAATTGAAATAGCAAATGATTTTTTGAATATAAAATCTACGGTTAGGATAAGAAATTTGGTCAGATTTTAAGATTAAAATTTCAGATTGAATAGAACAAGAAAAAAGAGAATTGTAAGATAGAAATCCCACAAAATAAGAAGATAATTTCTTTGAAAACATTGTGGCGGTATCGTAAAATTATACAACAAAAAACTGGTAAAAATTAAGCCATTTTGAGAAATTTATCCTAAATCTATTGATTTTCGATGTATTATGCTTCCACTATGATTTCTTGATTATTTTCTTGTCTTTTAGGAAACGATTTTAAGGCAATTCCTAAAGCCACAAATGTCAATACCCCAGCCATAAAAAACGCTGCCCCTGGAAACTGAAAGTGGTCTTTACCATCAGAATAATAAGAAAATAGATTAGAGGCAACCAAAGGTCCAATAATAGTAGTAAGGCTTTGTAAACTGGTGATTCCACCTTGTAATTCACCTTGTTCATTGGGTGCAACTTGCTTAGTGATAAGACTTTGAAGGGCTGGACCAGCAATTCCCCCTAAGCCAAAAGGTACCATAAATATATACATCATCCACCCTTTTGTGGCAAGTGAAAAAAGGATAAAACCCACTCCGTAGAACAACAGACCAATAATTACGGAATTTCTATCGCCTATTTTTGGGTTGATAATTCTGTTCAATCCACCTTGCACAATTGCAACAATCAAACCCACAAAAGCTAATGACCAACCCACTTGATCTGAATTCCAACTAAATACTTTCATGGTGAAATATGACCACGTGCTTGGATGCGTCTGCCCTGCAATTTGAAGACAAAATAATGCACCAACCAAACCCAACAATGCGGGATAACGTCCTAAGTTTTTGAGAGAACCCACAGGATTTGCTCTTTTCCAATCAAAAGCTCTTCGGTTTTCTTTTGATAAGGATTCGGGTAAAATAAAATAACCATAAAGGGCGTTTATCAAAGCTAATCCTGCGGCAAACATGAACGGGACTCTCGTGCCAATACTCCCCAAAATTCCACCAATGGGCGGTCCAATGATGAATCCAAGACCAAAGGCAGCTCCTACCATTCCGAAATTTTTGGATCTATTTTCATTATTAGATATGTCAGCAATATAGGCGGTTGCAGTAGTAAAACTTGCTCCCGTGATGCCTGCAAGGATTCTGCCGACAAAAAGCCATGCCATTGTTGGGGCATAAACCAGAATCATATAATCTAAAAAAAAGCCAAAAAGTGAAGCTAAAATTACTGGACGACGACCATATTTATCACTTAATCCCCCTATAATTGGAGAAAATACAAACTGCATAACTGCATAAGAAGCCATCAAATAACCCGAAAGTTGTGAGGCTTCACTGAGTCCTTTTCCAGTCAATTCCAATAAAATTTTGGGAAGAACAGGAATAATAATTCCGATTCCGAGAACGTCAATAACAATGGTGATAAATATAAAAAAAATGGCAGGATTACGCTTAGTTGACATGAGAAATGAATGATAAAATGTCCTGCAAGTTAGTCATTTTTGAGGGAAAATATGGGAAAAGTATTAGTAGAATTCAGAACACGATTTAATGATTTTAGGATTTACGTGATTGCCAGTTCCATTTTTTTCAATCAAATTAATCTCTTAAATAGTGTTCTGAGTGGCTAAGTACCTGCACACCATTAGTTTGAACGAAACTCATGGCATGACTGATAGTAATTTGTTCATTATCAATAGTTTGTGAGATTAGTCATGCCATAAGTAATTATGTTTAGATACTTACTTTTAAATAAAAAATCCCACAAGAGTTCAACTTTCTTGTGGGATTTTTAAACTATGTAAATTTTAAATCTTCTCTGCCTTAATGTAAAACAACTCCGTCGCAATTTTAAACTCCTGTCCTTCCATTTTCTGAAAAACTTTCGTTTGCCACTCCGCTTTTGGGGAAATAACTTCATACGCTTGCAAACCATATCCTGCCTTTATTGGCATCAAGTCCGTTGCATCTTTGTAACGATAACGTAATTCGATGATATTATTATTTTTAGGCGTTAATTGATATTGCAAGGTCGGCAAATGCTTCGTTCTTAAATACATATCAAAATAAGGCGAAAGATTTTTACCCGTTTTTTGATTAAAACATTCAATAATCTGTTCGGTAGTTACATTCTTAATCTTGAATTTTGTGGCAACTTCTTTTAATGCTTCAAACCAAATTTTATCATCATTTACGACATTACGAAGCGTATGCAACATCCACGTTCCTTTATAATAAATATCAGAATCAGGTTGCGGATAATTCACGCCTAAGGGTCCAATTAATGCCTCTCCGTTGCGTATGCCAGTTTTTTGTTTTTCTAAATACTTAATTGATTTCTCATATCCTTGCGTACATTCTACGTATAGTGCCTCCATGTAGGTTGTAAAAGACTCATGAATCCACATTTCAGCGTGGTCATTGCAACTAACTGAATTTCCAAAATATTCATGCCCTGACTCGTGAATGATTATAAAATCAAAACCATATTCATTCATCTTATAATTATTGCCATAAGCCACCGCACTTTGGTGTTCCATACCCCAATAAGGTGTTTCAACCAAAGCATAACCATCTTTCCAAAAGGGATATTTCCCAAAATATTTTTCATAACAAGCCAACATCGGTTTCACTTGTTGAAAGTGTTTTTTTGCTTTCTCTAAATTTGGTTTCAGTACGTAATAATCTAAATCCAATTTTTCGCCATCTTGGGCAGTATAAACATCCTTAAAATTGGCATAATCGGCAATATTTAAGGTCATATTATAGTTGTTGATTGGGTAACTCACAAACCATTCAAATTCCGTATAAGGCAAAGATTTTATTTCGTTAAGTTGCTTATTATCGACCATTTGCAAATCAGCTTTAAGTTCTTTTGCACTCCTCAAATTACCATTTGAGACACAAGTTAAACCCTTCGGAACGGCAACATTAATCCTGACAGAATCGGGTTCATCAGAGAGATGATCTTTGTTTGGAAACCATAAACTCGCTCCAACGCCTTCACACGAAACCACAATCCAATCTTTTCCGTTGGGGTCTTTTTTCCAAGTAAAACCCCCATCCCAAGGTGGATTTTTGGCGATTTGTGGTTTGCCTTGATAATCTATTTTAATGGAATTTGCTTTACCTTTTTTTTGATTTTCAACAAAATTTATAAAAACTGCATTGCCCTCTCTCGTGAATTTCAAGGGTTTATCATTTTGAGAAATATTGATAATTTGCATATTAGCAAACAAATCAACTTGCATTTTTTTAAAATCAGTGGTGGCTTTGTAATGAATGGTATTTGAGCCTTCAATGGTTTGAGCGGTGGGAATTACTTTTAATTTTAAATCATAAAAAGTGACATCATAACACGCACGTATAGGCGAAAGCGTACCTCTAAGGGAATCTTGGCGGGTGAATTGGGCAAAATTTGTACCGTGAAAAAATAAAATGAAGGATATAATAAATAAAAAATACTTTTTGCTGAATTGATGAATCATGAGATTTTAAAATTTGTTGGAAATATATTCTACAAAAAAACGCAAACTTTTAGTATTTTTAGCGGTTATTTAAAAAATTACGATAATATGCTTCATCAAATGAAATACTTATTCATCTTTATACTTTGTGTTTCAACAAATATAACTCTTTCTCAATCCAATCAAAACAAGACGTTAATAATTGATTATCAGCTAATTAAATCAAAAATAAATTCTTCAAAACTTGCGTTGAAAGGCAATTTGGATAACGAAAAATTTACTGTTAAATTACTCACTCCTTCGGGTACAGAACAGGCTTTTCAAGTTGAAGAAACCAGTAATTTTGCTCCTGAGTTAGCCACAAAATATCCCATAATCCAAACTTTTATGGGTATTTGTCTTGATGATAAAACCATTTCGATTCGGTTTGATTTAAGCCCTTTGGGATATTCTGCAACTTATATCAATCAAGGCAAAATCTCAATTATTGAACCGAAGGATTTATCTCAAAACCTTTATGTAGTTGTGCCTTTTGATGAGGCTCAGATTGATTGGCAATGTGGGAGTTCAGATTTAAAAACGTTATTAGACACCAAAGACAACGTAAAGAATGTTCCAAATATCATCAATAATGGAGCGGTTTTGAAAACGCTACGTACTGCAATTGCAACCACAGCCGAATTCACGGCAGCGAACGGGAGTGTTATCAACGCTCTTTCAAGAATAAACAGCCTCCTCACGATTGTAAACTCAATTTATATGGCAGACCTTTCCATAAAATTTGAATTAATCGCCAATAACACTTCTATTATTTTCACAGACCCTGCCGCAGACCCGTTCACGCCAACTAACAATTATTCAGCACTTAATTCACAAAATGCCTTTGACGATTTTCATACTTCCAACTTATTGACTCACAACAATTATGATATTGCACATACACTTCACGCAAACACTACTTCCACGGGTAGTATTTCAAGTGGAGGTGTTGCATACTTGGGTGTAGTTTGCAATGACTGGAGTAAAGCCCGAGGTTGGACACAATACACTGCGAACAATTCAAATACAAACATAAATTCAGTTGCAGGTGGAATTTTAACGCATGAGTTTGGACACCAATTGGATGCAAATCATAATTTTAATGGTCAGGGAGGCAATTGCACATCGCAATTAGGCGACCAATTCGAGCCTGGAAGTGGGACTACCATTATGGCTTATAAAAACTTATGTTCATCGGGTCAAAACCTCACGGGAAATAAGGATAATTTTTTTCATATTGCCAGTATAGAAAATATGTTGTTCGAATTATCTTCAAAACCAACTTGCGGAACAAATGTAACGCTCACAAATGCTTTGCCAGTTGTTAATGCAGGAGCAGATTATACTGTTCCATCAAACACTCCTTTTGTACTAAAAGGTGTGGCAACAGATGCAAATAACGACCCCCTTTCTTATACATGGGAACAAAAAGATAGAGGAGTTTCCACCGATGCGGGAGCTTTAGGACAAACCAACGGTGTGGGCGGATATCCAGCAGTAAATAGTAAAAAAGCACCTTTATTTAGAACTAAACAATCTACCACAACCGCCACAAGAAGTTTTCCTTCAGAGACATTTGTGCTAAATAATGCAAATAATCCAAACGACAATGAAGGAGAAGATTTATCAGTTGCCAACCGAATAATGACTTTTTCTTTGACCGCCCGAGATTATAAAACAGGTGGAGGAGGAACAGTTTCAGATGAGATAATCGTGACGGTTGATAGTTTGAAAGGACCTTTTTCGGTAACCTATCCAAACACCGCAATTTCTTGGGGCATTGGAAGTTTACAAACCATCACTTGGTCGGTTAATAATACAAACCTTTTGAGTCCGAACATTGATATTCTGATTTCAACAAATGGCAGTAATATCAGTCCTAACTTCACAACTTTGATAAGCAATACGCCAAACGATGGCTCTGAGACTATCATAGTTCCATCAACTTTAACTTCACAAGCCAGAATTAAGATTGTTAGTAGAAATAGTTCAACGGCAGAATTTTATGATATTTCTAATGTCAACTTCTCAATAATAACGGCTTGTCCAACTGCAAATGTGGTATTTTCGAGTAATAAATCAGGGCTTTGGAGTGATTTAACGGTTTGGAATTGTGGAAGTATTGTCAGCAGTAGATTACCAAACATTACCGATACCGTTAAGATTAACACAGGTCATATCGTAACGTTAGACATAAACGCTTCGATAAAAATTCTGAATTTGATTGGACGATTGAATATGAATACGGGAAGGATTTTGAGTTATTAATTTTAAAATCAATTTTTAAATCCTGCAAAATGATTCTTGCAGGATTTTTTGGTTTTTAATGAACTACAAAACCATTTCTCAATTATAGGTGTTTTCAAAATAGTAAAAGATATTTTTTGCAATTTTGTAGAACAATTTAATAACAAAGTCATGCAAGCCGTAGAATTCAATACTCAGGTACAAAACGGAATTATAAAAGTACCTAATCGTTTTAAAGATTTTGGTAATAAAAAAGTTAAAGTAATACTTTTGGACGACCAAGAAGATATTTATTTTGAAGCAAAAAATGCTTTGTTAGAGGTTAATCAAGAAGCTAAAGAAGTAGGTCTTGATTTCATGACGATGGAAGAAATAAACGCAGAAATTAAAGCATATCGAAATGGCGAATAGAGTTGTATTGGACACAAATATTCTTGTTTCTGCGTTGATTGGCAATAGTTATCCAAAACAAATTATTTTTGATTGTATTTTAGAGCAGAAAATAATTGTTTGTATTTCTCCCCAAATAATGAAAGAGTACAAAGAAGTACTGAACAGACCCAAATTTGACAAATTCAAAGATTTTAAGAAAAAGTCTCTAATTCTGTTAGACTATTTTGAAAGAATTGCAAAATACCACGAACCAACAATAAAACTCGACTTCATAAGTGATGAAGCTGATAATCGGTTTTTAGAATTGGCTTTTACTGCGAATGCTCAATATATTGTTACTGGTAATTTTACTGATTTTAATTTCTCAGAATACGAATCCATAAAAATTGTTAGCCCAAAGTATTTTTATGAGTTATGTTGCTCTCCAATTAAATAATCCCCAACCATTTCCTTGAAAAAAGAAGAAAAAAGCGGTCAAATATTTGACGTACAGATACTTAAAAGAATTTACGATTTTCTTAAACCTTATCGGCTTAGGTTTTGGGGATTAGTTACATTAATCATGGTTTCTGCGTGTGTAGTGCCTCTAAATCCACTTTTGATTAAATATACCATTGATAATTATATCGCTGAGGGCAATTATCCAAAACTCGCCATGATGCTTTTGATGATGATGGGCGTGTTGTTGTTGCAGGGATTTTTGCAGTTTGTGAATGCCTACACAGCGGGATGGTTAGGTCAAACCGTTATTCGTGATATTCGGGTCACGCTTTATGCAAAAATTCTGAAATTACGATTAAAATTCTTTGACGATACGCCCATTGGTCGCTTAGTAACACGAACAGTTTCGGATATTGAAACACTCAATGATGTATTTTCAGATGGTCTTGCAGCCATTGCGGGAGATATTTTACAGTTAATTATCATCTTTGGTGTGATGTTTTATACCGATTGGAAATTGACTTTGATAAGCCTTTCAACCGTTCCTTTCATGGTTGTTTCCACGTATATTTTTAAGGAATATATCAAAAAATCTTTTAATGAGGTAAGGGTAGCGGTGGCGAATTTAAACTCTTTCGTGCAAGAGCATATTACGGGAATGAACATCGTCCAAATTTTCAATGCCGAAGAAAAAGAATATGATAAATTCCTGAAAATCAATGAAGTACACCGTGAAGCTAATATTCGCTCTATCTGGGCGTATTCAGTTTATTATCCTGTGGCGGACGTGATTTTAGCGGCTGGAACGGGTTTGATTGTATGGTTTGGTTCAAAACAAATTCTTCACAGTGACATGACTTTGGGGACACTCACGGCATTCATTATGTTTATGAATTTGTTTTTTAGACCCATTCGTTTTCTTGCCGACCGTTTCAATACTTTACAGATGGGCATTGTTTCAACGGAAAGAATTTTAAAACTCTTAGATTCAGATGATTATGTGGTGAACGATGGAAATATTAAGGCAAATCTGAAAGGGAATGTAAGGTTTGAAAATGTTTGGTTTGCTTATAATGACGAAGAATATGTACTGAAAGATATTTCCTTTGAGGTGAATGAAGGCGAAACCATTGCTCTTGTGGGGGCAACTGGAGCTGGAAAATCCTCAACGGTGAATCTTTTAAGTCGGTTTTATGACATCAATAAGGGAAAGATTTTTATTGATAATATCGACCTTCAAGCATATGAATTAAACAACCTTCGCCAACAAATTGGGGTGGTTTTGCAAGACGTGTTTTTATTTTCTGATACGATTGAATATAACATCACGCTGGGAGACAAACGCATCACCAGAGAAAAAGTAGTTGAAGCGGCAAAACTGGTTGGAGCGCATGAATTTATTGAAAGATTACCTGGAGGATATGATTACAATGTCATGGAACGTGGAGCTACACTTTCAGTTGGTCAAAGACAATTAATCTCGTTTGTGAGGGCATTGGTGCATAATCCAAAAGTGATTGTGTTGGATGAAGCAACGTCTTCGGTTGATACTGAAACGGAAGAAATGATACAAAATGCCATTTCAAAATTAATGAAAGGTAGAACTGCCATCGTGATAGCTCACCGACTTTCAACGATTCAAAATGCCAGTAAAATTCTGGTGTTAGACAAAGGTGAAATCAAAGAGTCTGGCACGCATGAAGAATTATTGGAAAAAGAGGGTTGGTATGCGGATTTACACAATATGCAATTTGTATAGTTGATTGTTGAGGTTTGAGTTGTTGAATTGTCAGTGTACCGATTGTTTATACTAAAACTTTCTGGTTTTCTACAATTTATACGGTAAATCATAGTATGAGCTAACGCTGGCAGGGTTTTGAACCCTGCCAGCGTTCATTCCCGTATAAATTGTAGTTGAACCAACTTTAATAATGTAAAAAAATGTCTTACAACAATTCAACAAATCAAACTTCAACAATTGAATCAAAACCTCATTAATCAATATGGCAATCAACTTCGTGTTCGAGTATGTGGAATGTGCGTACAGGATGGAAAAATTCTTTTAATAAATCACGCTGGTTTGAATGAAAGTAACGAATTTTGGTCACCGCCTGGAGGAGGACTACAATTCGGAGAAACCATTGAAGAATGTTTGAAACGAGAGTTTTTTGAGGAAACGAGTACGATAATTTCCGTTGGTAAATTCTTGAAAATTAGGGAATTTTTAAAACCTCCACTTCATGCAATCGAATTATATTACGAGGTAAAAATAGAATCTGGAATTGTCAACAAAGGATATGACCCAGAGATGAACGAACAGATAATTAAAGACATTCAGTGGCTGAGTTTTGAAGATGTTAAGAAGAAAGGCGAAGGTAGATTTAGTTTAGTTTTGGAGGAAATGGTTTGTTTGTTGTGATGTTTTTTTTGATACAAATTAGTGTAAATAAAACAAATAGAGGTCTGTAAATAAACAATTTACAGACCTTTATCATTTCTCAAAATCTTAATAACTACCAACGAATCAAAGCCGAAGCCCATGTAAAGCCACTTCCAAAAGCTGCTAAACATATTAAATCTCCGTCCTTAACTCTACCAGATTCCCATGCCTCACACAAAGCAATTGGTACAGAGGCGGCCGTTGTATTCCCATATTTTTGAATATTATTCATCACTTTTTCCTCGGGCATTTTCATTTGCTGACGAACGTACTCTGATATCCTAAGATTGGCCTGATGAGGAACTAATAAATCAATATCATCGGGGGTTAAACCATTCTTTTCCAATGCCTCTTTAATCACTTCTGGAAAACGAACAATGGCGTGTTTGAAAACCGCACTACCATTCATAAACACATCTCCCGTTTTGTTATCTTCCACCAAATCATCATAAAAACGCTTTGGGCGACTACTCCCTGGGTCTTTTACGTATAATTCCTCGGCATAAGTTCCGTCGGCGTGCAAATGCGTTGAAAGGATTCTATGCTCTTCATTTTCAGTGGCTTGCAGAACTACTGCACCTGCCCCATCACCAAAAATTACGGCAACTCCTCGCCCTTCATTACTGGTATTCAAAAACGTTGATTGAATCTCTGAACCTACGACTAAAATATTTTTATACATGCCAGATTTAATGAACTGGTCAGCCGTGGAGAGGGCATAAATAAAGCCAGAACATTGGTCACGAATGTCCAAAACGCCAATGCCTTGCATACCTAATTCACGTTGCATCACAAAACCTGGTCCAGGAAAATAATAGTCAGGGGTGATGGTGGCATAAACAATGAAGTCAATATCCTTTGGCGTAAGTCCTGCCCTTTCAATGGCAATTCTTGAAGCCTCCGCCGCCATGGAAGCGTTAGTATCTTTTCCGTAGGTAAAATATCGTCTTTCCTTGATACCCGTCCGCTCGGTTATCCAAGCGTCGGTTGTATCCATTAGTGTTTCTAAGTATTGATTAGTGATTACGTTTTCAGGCACATAATGCCCAATTCCAGTTATTTTGGAAAATGTCATGGTTTTATTTATAGTTTGATGATTACAAAATTAGGATATTTAT
>JAYVIV010000111.1:0-2511 GCA_043769985.1 Arcicella sp. | reverse complement strand
CACCGTTGAAGTTAGCGAAGGACAAGGACAACATTTCTACATTGTGGGTTTGCCCGATGGTGCTGTCAAAGAATCTGAACAAAGAGTAGAATCTGCTATAAAACAGGTCGGATATTTCTTCCCCAGAACAAAAGTTGTCGTAAATCTTGCCCCTGCGGACATTCGCAAGGAAGGTTCGGCGTATGATTTACCAATTGCTTTGGGCGTAATTCATGCCTCCACGCAGGCGGATTTAAAGGAACTTGAAAACTATGTCATTATGGGTGAATTAGCTCTGGACGGTTCTTTGCGACCAATAAAAGGAGTACTTCCAATTGCGATTGAAGCTCGCAAGCAAGGGTTTAAAGGATTTATTTTGCCAACTGAAAATGCTTTGGAGGCATCCATTGTTAATAACTTAGAAGTTATTGCGGTTAAAAATCTAAAAGAAGCCGTTAATTTTTTGAGAGGAATCTTAAAAATTGAACCTTTAATTACGGATACAAGGGATATTTTTTCTAATTCTCAAAACGATTATGATGCAGACTTTTCGCACGTACAAGGACAAGAGAATATTAAAAGAGCGTTGGAAATTGCGGCAGCGGGTGGACATAACGCCATCATGATTGGCCCTCCTGGTGCTGGTAAAACCATGTTAGCGAAGCGAATTCCTTCTATTTTGCCTCCGCTGACGCTTCATGAAGCCTTAGAAACCACAAAAATACATTCGGTTGCGGGAAAATTGGGAGCAAAGGCAACGTTGGTTTCCACACGCCCTTATCGTTCACCTCATCATACTATTTCGGATGCAGCTTTGGTGGGTGGTGGCAGCAATCCACAACCTGGCGAAATTTCTTTGGCACACAATGGCGTGCTGTTTTTGGATGAATTACCCGAATTTAAACGCTCGGCTTTGGAAGTGATGCGTCAGCCCTTGGAAGACAGAAAAGTGTCAATTTCAAGAGCAAGGTCTGCGGTTGAATTTCCATCCAGTTTTATGTTGATTGCCAGCATGAATCCTTGCCCTTGTGGATATTATAATCACCCCGAAAAGGATTGCGTTTGTGGTCCAGGCGTTGTGCAAAAATATCTGAATAAAATTTCAGGACCACTTTTAGATAGAATTGACTTGCACGTGGAAGTCACACCCGTGAAGTTTGAACAATTATCGTCCAATAGAAAATCAGAATCATCCCAACAAATTCGTGAAAGGGTCATAAAAGCCCGTGAAAATCAGACGGTTAGGTTTAAAAATCATCCAGAAATATATTCAAACGCTATGATGCCTTCGCAGATGGTGAAAGAAGTTTGTGTGTTAACTGAAGCAGGAATTGCTTTATTGAAACGAGCAATGGAACGTTTGCAATTGTCCGCTCGTGCCTACGACAGAATCCTGAAAGTTGCCCGAACAATTGCGGATTTGGCTGGTACTGAGGACATTAGGACTGAGCATTTGGCGGAGGCAATTCAGTATAGAAGTTTAGACAGGGAAAATTGGGCGGGGTAGTTTTATAATTCAAAACAAACTCATTTGCTCTACTTTCGGTTGAAATTTTGGGGCTTTTATTTTCAGTTCGCACTGATCATTTAATTGCTGAATCCAATAGGTTGCCATTTCGGGGGAATTGATGTTTTCGTTAATGTGGACGAACAACCAAAGCTCCTGCAAACCTTCTTCCAACCAACCTTTGATTCTCTGTACCCATTCGTCAATCCGTTGATAATCAGAGGGGTGCTGATTGCCAATCCAACGAATGAATGCTTTTGGAACGGAGAGACTTTGATGCACTACGTCTCGCCTGCCCGCTACATCCGTGATGACGGTGGCGTGTCCCATCTCATTCAACATCGCTAAGGTTTCTTGCCAAGTATTTTCATTCTTAAACCAATCTTCGTGTCTAAATTCTACGGCAATTTTCAGTTTATCAGGAAGTTGGTTTAGGTATTTTTCAAGAATCGGGAGTTGTTTTGGGGTAAAATAAGGAGCTAATTGCAGGAAGGGTAATCCTAATTTGTGCTCTAATTTCAAAATCTGCCTACAAAATTCATCCGTTAAGTCTTCGGCATTGAGAAGAAGTTTATCATGCGAAATTACTTGGGGAAACTTCGTGCAGAAAGTAAAATCGTCCGTTGATTCATCCAGCCAACGCTCAATGGTTTCATCACTTGGAATTTGATAATGCGTTACGTTGAGTTCGATGGTGTTGAATTGCTGGGAGTATAATCTCAATAAATCAGGCGTTTTGGCATTATTGGGATAGATTTTACCATTCCAATCTTTCACTGACCAAACGGGGCAACCAACTTTAATGAGGGGTATTTTTGGAGTATTCTTTAAAACCTTTTCATTAAAAATATTATCTGATTTAAGGCTTAAATCAGTTTTTTCAAGTTCTTGTATAGAGATTTTTCCGAAATCCATTTGTTTTTATATTTCGGAACTATGCATTATTTGGCGGATTACCCCATCCCAACCCTTCCCCTTAAAGGGAAGGGCTTTAATCTGGCTTAAAGCCCCTCTCTTTAAGGAGA
>JAYVIV010000110.1:0-7998 GCA_043769985.1 Arcicella sp. | reverse complement strand
ATAAAAAAAAATACAGGGCTTTGTCCTGTATTTTTTTTGAAACAACTTTTATTCGACCGCCTTCTTTTAATAAATTTAGAGCATATTCAAGCTCTTTTATTTGTCTAAAATCAACTAAACTTACGTTGTTTTCTATCTTAAACTGTTTAGTGAATTCGTTTTTATCGAACCCATTATGGGTAGTTTCCTCACAAATTTTACTTAGTTGAACCTCAAAGTTATTTGGTAATATTTCTTCTATTTTTGGCATAGAATCCTCAATTGTCTATTTATCATTTTTCACTAACAATGGCTCATTATGCCTTTGCGGGTGTTCCTCTTCGCTCGCCGTTGTTGCGTGTTTTTCCACCAACAACACTTGCGGCAGCACCTTTGAAAATAGACTTTAAACACTACAATACTACTTTTTCTATTTATCAAAAAGGTCGTTGAATTATTCTCAACGAACTTTCTATGCTTTTTTAAAACTCATAACTCTTTCCCTCAGCGTGCTTCCGCAAGTGTTGTTTGAGAAAACTCAAACAACGGCGAGCGAGAGGGGGAACACCCACAAAGGCGAAAAGGGAAAGCTAATCAAGGTAAATTTTGATAATATTTTATTTATTGAAGGGGCTGGGAATTACGTCAAAATATGGTTAAATAATCAAGATAAAATCATGACTTTGCTTACGTTCAAAGCCTTGGAAGAACTTCTGCCCAAAGAACATTTTATAAGGGTAAACAAATCATACATTGTTGCCTTTCAATTGATTACTGGAATCGAAGGAAATATGGTAAGATTAGGAGATTTGACCTTTACAATTGGGGGAACGTATAATGAGACCGTTACTAAGTTATTTGTAGAAAAAGTGTCGTAAATTTAGGTTACGGTAACAAAAAAACGCCCGTTGAAATCAACGGACGTTTGTGTACTACCTAACCACTATATATACTTGATTTAAGTATATCAATTTTCAATCAGCTCCATCTCCTCAACCTTTGCTGTCTTATTCTTTCGGAACCATTTGTCACGAATTCGCTCGTTGATGTAATACATACACGGCACGATTACGAGGGTGAGAATGGTTGAGAACGTTAAACCGTAGATGATTGTCCACGCTAAAATGTTCCAGAACGCTGCACTGTCTGACCCTGTGTGAATGTGCGGATTCAATTCCGTAAACAAACTTACAAAGTCAATACTCAAACCTATTCCCAAAGGAACAAGTCCTAAAACCGCCGCTGCTGCCGTTAAAATTACGGGCGTTAGACGGGTACTCCCTGCCTCAACAATGGCTTTTTTCAATGGATAACCACGTCCGATTAATTCGTCAGTAAATTCAATCAAAAGAATACCATTTTTTACCACAATCCCTGCCAAAGCAATGATTCCTACGCCCGACATGATGATGGAGAAACTCTTTCCAAATGCCATAAAACCTAAGAACACACCAATGAATGATAATAGAATCGTTACAAAGATAATAAGCGGTTTCGAGATTGAGTTAAATTGTGTTGCCAAAACCATGAAAATTAACATAATTGCGGCAATCAATGCACCGAACAAGAATGTTCCAGTCTCCTGTTGCTCTTCTTGTTCTCCTCCCATTCTGATCACATATCCATTTGGAACGTCCAATTCATTCACTAAATCCTGAATTTGTGGTACTATTTCGTTGGCAGTGTATCCTTGTGATACATTTGAACTCAAAGTTACGACACGTTCCTGATTTTTACGATTAATCTGACTAAAAGAAGTCGAGTAGGTTACATTTGCGATGGAATTCAGCGGAACTTCACGCAACATTCCGCCCATGACCATATCACGATAAACTACTTTCATACCCAATAGTTTTTCAATCTGATTACGGTCTTCGGCTTTTATTCTTAACTGAATTGGGTATTCATCTTTATCGTCACGGAATTTGGCAATTTCAGAACCAAAAAGGGCAGTACGAACTTCCATGGCAATTTGTGCCGATGAAATTCCTTCCCGCTGAGCCTTTGCTTTATCCACATCAATAATGATTTCGGGCTTATTGGTAATCAAATCTGATTTCAACTTTTCGATTCCCTTTATTCCTGATTTATCAATTGAGGCTCTTACTTGCTTCTCTAATTTTGTCAGAACTTGAAAATCATCTCCCGCAATTTCAATGGCAATGGGAGCGCCCGTGGGTGGTCCGTTATTTTCTCTGTCCACAGAAATTTCAGCCCCTGGTATGGGTAATGCTTTAATTTCTTTACGGAAAATGCCCAACATTTTTTCCGAGGAAATACCACCACGATTGATTCCTTTCACGAAAGCAATTGTAATTTTGGATTTTTGGGGCGTTGGAGCTCTATCGGGATTGAACGGGTCACCCGCATTTTTACCCACATTTGAAATTACAGAATTAATCGCTCCTTCGGCTTTTTCACGTTTGATAATGTCAAAAACCTTCTTTTCTAATACCTTAGAAACTGAATCCGTTACTTTGGCATCCGTTCCGATGGGTAAATTATTGTAAACGTATATAAAGTCAGGTTCGCCACTTGGAAAGAAAATTACGTCTGGTTTCACAACCCCCAAAAGGAAAATCGTTACGAAAAATAACACAAACATAGATATAACTGTCCAAACGGGACGGTAACCCGTAATTAACCAAGAAATTAATTTTTCGTAATTTCTCTTGAAAGCGGGAAGGGTTTTCTCTTGGAATGGAACAATGATTTTTGGGGTAAGGATAAAATGATTAAAAGCGTATAAAATGGCAATTAATACAAAGAAATTTCCCAAGCCTACATTTACAAAGTATCCCAATAAAGCACAAATTCCCAAGATAATCATCGGCTTTTTCAGAGATTTTACGCTCGTATCAACCGTTCCATTTTCATCGTGACGTTCCATGAAAGTCATTGCAAAGACAGGATTCATTACATACGCAACAATCAAGGAAGCAATCAACGTACATATTAAAGTGATGGGTAAAAACTTCATAAATTCACCCACAATACCAGGCCAAAATAAAAGCGGAACGAAGGGCATAATTGTGGTGACTGTTCCTGACAAAACAGGCACAAAAACCTCGGATGCCGCTAATTTAACGGCTTCTATAATAGAAATATGACGATACTTATTAAAGATACGATGTGAATTTTCAATTACCACGATGGCATCATCCACCACAATTCCCAGCCCCAAGAGGAAGGCGAAAAGTACGATGGTATTCAACGTGAAGCCTAAGAAATATAAAGGAATAAATGCTAATAATGCTGACAAAGGAACCGATAAGCCCACAAAAATGGCATCTCTCACACCCATGAAAAACATCAAAACCAATACCACGAAAATAAAACCTAAAATCACGGTATTAACCAAATCCTCAATCTCTGATTTTGTTCTTTCGGATGAATCTGCCGTGATTTTTATGTCTAATCCTGCGGGTAGATTCGTTTCTTTTGCTTTCTCAATAATCTTAGTAATTTCTTCTGAAGCCTCAATTAAGTTTGAACCACCTCTTTTGATTACGTTCAAAGTAACCACTTTTTTGTTATCCAGACGAGCAAAATCTTGCTGTTCTTCACTACTGTCAAGCACTTCTGCAACATCACCCAAACGCACCATTGCCCCCGTGGATGAACGCAAACGAATGTCCTCAATTTGAGCCATTGACTTGAATTCACCTTTTACTCGAAGCGTTCTTCTTACGCCGTCAACATTTAATTCACCGCCCGAAATATTAACGTTTTCACCTTGAATGGCGTTTTGAATATCAAAAAACGAAAGCCCAGCCGATTGTGCTTTGAAAAGGTCGAGATTAATTTGAATTTCACGGGTCAATGCCCCCACGATGTCCACTCGAGTAATTTGGGGTAATCCTTCAATGTCATCTTGAAGAATTTCGGCAAAATCTTTCAACTTTTTCAATGGATAATTACCCGCTAAGTTGATGTTCATAATCGGGAATTCCGAGAAGTTAACGTCTTGAACCACAGGTTTTTTCGTTAAATCTTTCGGTAATTGCACGATGTCCACCTTATCTTTCACCTTGCGAAGGGCATCTTCTACCTTCACGTCAGGATTGAATTCTACGATGATAATAGAAAAATCTTGCAATGAGTTTGACTTCACCCGCTTCACACCCGAAATCGTTTTTATCTGCTTTTCGATGGGTTTTGTGATGGTGTTTTCAATATCCGTTGGGGTTGTTCCTGCATAAATCGTCTGCACAATGATTTGCGGAACTTTAATGTCTGGAAATTGTTCACGAGGCAAGAGATTGTAAATCACAATACCCACAATGGTAAGAACGAATGTAAATAAATACACCGTTTTTTGATTAGTCCCCAACCAACCAATCATATTATAAATCGCACCCGAACCATGCTTTTCGTTGGTTAGTGCTTCGTTATTTTCAAGGTTATTGTCTTTCATGTTCAATATGAATTAAGATGTATGGAACACGGATTTTAGGGATTTGACACGGATTTAAATGTATTTAATGCTACTACAATTATAATCTTAACGTTGTGAAGGTTCAAAACCTTCACAACGTTAGTTCCTTATAAATTACAGATAAACGCTCATTTGTTTATAAAATCAATCCGTGTCTAATCCGTTAAATCCGTGTGCCATCAATCAGATTAATAATTTATCAATGTCCCATCAACCAAATCCTGATACCCTTGCGTAATCACCATTTCGCCAGCCGTTAAGCCTTCTAAAATCTCAATTTTTCCGTCATAAGCAATACCCGTTTTTACCGTTCTTGATTTTGCTATCTTCTTTCCATTTTCCACAACCGCTACATACACAAGGTCGCCTGCTTCGGTTTTTTGAACTACATTCTGACTGACTACCAAGGAGTTACCTTTCGATAAATCATTAATGTTAATAATCGCAACCTGATTTGGTTTTAACGAACCTCCCAAATTTGGAATGTTTGCTTCAATGCCAAAAGTTCTTGAAGCGGGGTCAATTAAGGCATTTACTAATGAAATTCTGGTAGTAAACTCTTTGTTAATGTCTGGAAATTTAACCGTAATAGCATCGCCCTTTTTTACTGAACCAACGTAAGTATCACCCACTTTTGCTACTACTTTCAAATCACTTACATTCACAATTTGAGCCATTGGAGCTCCAGGCATTCCCATTTCACCCGACTTTTGCATCACCTTTTCAACCGTTCCCGAGATTGGGGCATACACTTTGCTCATACCCATCTGTGTATTCATCGTTCCAATCCTTTTTTCTAAAGATTCCTTATTGGCTTTTGCTTGCAAATACTGAACTTCCGTGCCAATTTGTTGATCCCAAAGTGTTTTTTGCTTGTTAAAAAGCGTAGTTACCAAATCCAATTGCGTTTTGATTTCGACTAATGATTCTTTCATTACTGAATTATCAATCGTGGCAACCAATTGTCCTTTCTTAATCATTTGCCCTTCCGTCAGGAATAACCCTGTGATTGCTCCACCCATTTGTGGCGTAACCATCACGATATTTTTTGAGGTCACAACGCCTTGTGCTTCCACAAAATGCTTAAAATTTTGCGGTTCAACGGCACTAACGGTTACGTTTATGGGCGTTGCTTCCACTTTTTTGCCAGCACCTAATTCTTTTTCAAGGGTTTGAATTTTGACTTCAATCTCTTTTTGCTGAGATTTCAAATCGGCTAATTCGGTTTTTTTATCAGGCTTACTGCAAGACAATAAAAGGAGGAAAAGGAAGCCCCCTAACCCCCGAAGGGGGAATTTTAGACTAATGCTATTTGAGAATATGGTATTCATTTTCATGTTTTATATTAATTGAATGACTTTTTGTTTTAATTTCTGAATCTTGGAAGAACAGTCCCCCCTTCGGGGGTTAGGGGGCTTCCACATATAACTTCCCCAACGCCTTATCCAAATCAACTTTGGCAATTAAGGCATTATAAAAAGTAGTGAAATAGTTTGTTTGTGATTCTTTGTAAGAGATTTCAGCCGTTATGACTTCCAAATTAGAGCCAACTCCTTCTTTATATTTTATCTTAGAAACCCGCACAATTTCTTGGGCTAAATCCATATTTGCTTTTTGTTCTTGCAAGGTTTCGTAGGCATTTTTCAAGGTAATTTGTCCTTGTTTTACTTGCAAATCAATAGAGTTTTCTAAGAGTTCGTAGCCGTTCTTAACCTTCTGCAAATTGTTTTGCGACTGGATAATTCTGTTTTTGCGTTGAAATCCATCAAAAATGGGAATTTGGACAGCAAGCCCAGCCGATGCCGCATTAAACCACGGTTGCGTGAACAAATCAAAAAACTGTGGACGACCCGTTGAATAATTGAAATTACTGGTCAAAATTACTTTGGGCAAATAAGCTGATTTTTGATTTTTTAAATCTAATTGTGCCAGGCGGTCTTGGGTTTGTAAGATAGAATACTCAATACGGTTTGTATATTTCATATCTACCTCATTTTCAGGCATTAATTCATTTGCGTTTATATCCGATAATTTATCCGTCAAAACCACAATATCTGTCGTTCTTTTACCCATCTGAAATTTCAACAAATAGTAACTTAACTCCTGCAAACGCTCAACGTTTTGCGTTTCAATTTTGAGGTTACTACGTTGAACTTCAAGGCGTTGCACATCAATTTTTTCCACAAACCCTTGCACATTCATTGCCTTAGTATCACGTAAAAGTGAATCCAAACGCCCGATATTTAAGCCTAATAATTTTAAACGCTCTTCATTTACCAAGATTGAATAATACGCCTTCATGACGTTTTCAGCCGATTGTTGCTTGGTTTGCACTAATGCTTTTTTTGATAGTTCCTTATAAACGTCAGCCGCTTTCAAGCCTAACAAATACGAACCGTCAAACAAAATTTGGCTCAATCCAATACCAGCCTGTCCAGCATTTCTCACCCCAAATTCTGCCGCAATCACATCACCTTCCGCCGCTTTTGGGTCGAAGGTTTTGGCAGGAATAAAGACTTTTTGAATGATAAAGTTGTTGGTATAACCAAAATTGCCGTTGATTTGTGGCAAACCAATCCCTTTGATTTCGTTTACCCTTGCCTCAGCATTTAGAATATCAAGTTGTGCATTTCTAATATTGACATGATTTCTAACGGCATAATCAACCGCCTCTCTGAGTGAGAAATTTTGCTGAGAAAATGAAAGGTTTGAGGCAAGTAAGAAGCTCATTATCAGCCATTTACTTAGTATTTTTGTTTTCATATAATTGTTTGTTTTACGTGATTGTGTTTTCGGTTTAGTTATTTATTGCCTACTAAAAAAGTGCCAGTTAAAAATTGCTTACTACCTGCTTATTATTCAACGCATTATGCATAAACTCCTGATAAACCTCCAAGCCTTTTGGGGTTAAAATTCCCCTAATATAATGGTCTAACATAGTGAGTTCCACCTCAATTAAAGAAAATTTATTGGGTGGAAATAATTGGGGGTCAAAGCCAATTTCAATTTGTTCCATTCTCATTCTAACCAAAATCTCAACCTTTATATCGACTCTAAAAAAACCTTCTTCAATGCCTTGCAAAAGCTCTTTACGAATGGAATCCATCACAAAATTCTGTTTGTGCTCTTGAAAAAGTTGCCATGTTTTAGGGTGATATTTTTTAATGTCAAAAAAGGCGGAAGGATTAATTTCGGCAAATGCTTGTCTGATAATATCCATTGATTTTACTATCTTTTCAATCACATTATTTGAACTTACATCCAGCGCATCCCATTCACATTTATCATTTGCCATTTCAGCCATCATCAGTTGGTGAACGATGGCATCCTTATCCTCAAAATGTTGATAAATGGTCTTCTTTGAGATACCTAATTCCCTGGCAATGTCATCCATCGTTACGGATTTTACACCATAACGAAAAAATTGCTCTCGAGCCTTAGCGATTATTCTTTCTTTGATTTCCATTTCAATTTTTAAAGTATTACGGAACTATGCATTATTTGGCGGATTACCCCATCCCAACCCTTCCCCTTAAAGGGAAGGACTTTAATCTGGCTTAAAGCCCCTCTCTTTAAGGAGA
>JAYVIV010000109.1:0-12024 GCA_043769985.1 Arcicella sp. | reverse complement strand
TATCCACTTTATACTCGGCAATTAATTGTCCGTAAAGACTATAAACTGTAACGGTTGCACCGATTAAATCCTCAATTACTTCCACACTTACTTCTCCATTGGTCGTTGGATTTGGGAAAATACTGAATCCTTCAAACGTTAAATCTTGAACGTATTTAATTGCATTGGAAGTGTTTGAGTAACAAAACAATTTGCCTCCTGTCAGAGCAACTCCCGTGTAAGTAATACTTGCCTGAACCTGATAATCTCCATCTTTTTTTGCTTTAATAATTCTGGTGGTTAATTCTTTCTGAACATCCCCATTATACCGCCAAATATATCCATTTTCATCGCCAACTCCTTGAGCATCAAGCGAGAATGTTCCAATTTGTTTCACAACTGTTGGTGTTGGGTTTGGACGGACATCAATAGCAATTGGCGTTGAAGGCAATGAAATACATCCTTTATCATCCTGTACTTTTCCAAAATAATTACCCGTTTTTGCCGCAAAAATAGAGTTAGCATCTTCGCCTCTTCCCACAGAATCAGTTGTGCTACGCCACCAATAAGTATCTTTAATTACCGTTTTTGATGAAGCAATTATTCTTACTTTCGACCCATCACAAAAAACCGTTAACGCATTATTAACACTCAGAGTTGGTGTTTCTGGTAAAGGATATACAGTAACGTTCACCGCATTAGAAGGTTTAGATAAACAGCCAAAACCATTGATAGCCTGCACCGTTACATTCCCTTGAACGTTGGTAGTGATATTACTTGTTACTGCACCCGTACTCCACTTAAAAGTCACTCCACTCGCTCCCACGGCACTCAATGTTACGTTTTTATCAGCACAAAACGGAATTGCTCCACGTACTGTGATAGTAGGCGAATTTGGCAAAGGGTTCACCGTAGTTCTGATTGTATCTGAACTTGCAAGGGCTTTGCAACCGTTTGAATCTGTTACTGCCACCGCAATACTACTGGCTTTTTTCCATGAAAAAGTACGGCTTATGGATTCTAAAACGGTATTGCCATCAACAATCCAAGTATATAAATTCTTGCCGTTTGGTGTTGTGGTTGGTAAACTTGATTGGATGGTAGTACTATCTTCATCACAAAAAATCTTTGGTTTTATGACGGTAATACTTGGCTTGATTGGCAAAGGACTAATCGTAACTTTCAGGGGGTCTGAATTGTCAGCAAAACAGCCAAAAACATCTCTAACTTTCACGGTATATGTACCAGTTGTAATCACAGAAACTTCTTGTTCAGTTGACACTTCTTGTTTTGTGGCTTCGTCTCTCCAACTGTAACGGTTAATATTTCCGTTTGAGAAAAGGGCTTTTAACGTCACCTTACCCCCCAAACAAACCGTTGCCGAAATAGGGGAAGGATTAATAACTGCTTTCAAAGGGGCATTTCGAACGGTTACAACTACATTTTGGGAAGTGTCTGAATTACACGCATTCTGACCAATTGTTCTCACATAAAACCTACCTGTTTTTCCAAGCGGAGTAATCGTAAAATTCTTGCTTGTTGTATCTATCAATACGGTTTTCTTATCACTAAATTCTAAACTATTTTTTGCATTAAACCATCTGTAAATTTGATTAGGAGAATCCGATGAAGTAAGACTGACCGTTGAATCTGGACAAAATATAACGGGTCCACTCGTGCTGATTGTTGGAGTTGTGGGTAAAGGTTTTACGGTAATGACAACCTCATCCGACAATTCCTTTGACTTGCAAACGGGACTAATTGTGCTATTTGTAAAAGCCGACCCTGCCCTAACTTTAATTTTTATAATTTCATTTTCTGTCTTTTTAGCAGAACCCGAAACGTCAATTTGATTGCCTGTTCTGTTAAAATAATCCCATTCAAAGGTTGTTCCAGTGGTGGTTGAAGCAGCTCTAAGCGTTGTAAATTCACGGAAACAAAATTCACCTTTATTAAGATTTGTAATGGTAGGTTTTGCTGGTAATGGATTGATTGTTAGCACGAAAGGCTTAGACTTTAATGATTTACAAGAATTTATGGGTTCGATGTATTCAAGCACATAACTTGTAGTGGTTGCAAGACCATTTGCCTTTATGGTGATACTTCTGGTTCGTTTTACATCGTTCCATAAATAGTCTCCACTGCCTTTATTATCAGAACTTAAAATAATACTATCAAGGTCACAGATGGCATCCGCTATTCCTTTATCAACTACTGGAATGCTTGGTCTCGGATTTACAGTAACTAAAAACGGATTTGAAGCCAGTGAAGAACAACCATTTGCATCTTTTGCTTTTACTGTATAATTATTTACCCCAACACTTCTAACTATAATTCCATCTGTCCCCGTTGTAGTAGTATCTGCAATTCCCGTCCTACTCCAAACGTTCGTGGATGTTTTATAGGAAGAATTCAAAAGCGCACTTCCTCCTTCACAAAAAGTTACTGGAGTAGTTGTAGTAATTGTTGGTTTTGGAATGGCCGCAATAAAGACTAACACCACAGGCAAAGATTCATCAGAAGGGCATCCAACAGAATTTTCATAGGAAACTGAGTAGTTCTGTGTCCCAGCGGGTGCATCTGTTCCTGTAATGTTCAATACATTTGTAGTTGAACCTGGATCAACACCATTACGTTTCCAAAGATAAGTGGCTCCCGAAACATTAGTAGCTGTTAAAGTTTTAGTATCTGTTGAACAAACAATATTAGGAGTAAATACGGCAGGTGTAACTGTTGGCGTAACAGGTTTAGGTGATACTTTTAAAACATAAGGGACTGATTCTGCCGATACGCAACCCGCTGCATTTTGTGATGAAACCGTGTAATTGTAGGTATTGGCTACAGAAACGTCATTCCCCGTTACCGTAATTGAATTTGTTGAACCCGTAATTGGTGTTCCTGAACGTTTCCAGAAATAAACACTTCCTCCCGCTGTTGCTGTTAATCCCTGTGTAGCTATGCCGCAAATTGGAGATACTACGGGGGTTGTTGTAGGTGTTATGGTTGGCGTAGCAATTGCAGGTGATAATGTTAATGATACACCAGTGGAGGAAAAATTAAGTGGACAACCCGTTGAATTAGCGATGGCTGCTGTATAAACAAATGTGCCTGTTGCATCGGTTCCTGTGACAGGCAGGGTATTTCCCGAAGTTACAGGCAATTGTGTTGCACCTCTCCTCCAAACATACGAAACTCCTCCCCCGCTGGCAGAAAGCTCTTGGGTTGATGAACCACAAATGGGAGCTGAAACAGAAGCTGGGGAAATGGTTGGTGCTACCAAGGTAGGCGACATACTTAACACTACTGTATTGCTCGTGGCAGTACAACCAGAAATGGTATTGGTTGTCGTAACGGTGTAATTATAATTGCCAGGCGAGGCTACATCATTCCCTGTGGCTGTGATAGAATTGGTTGTGCCAGTAATTGTACTGCCATCCCTTTTCCAAATATAATTTGAGGCTGTTGTTGAATTTAAAACCTGTGTATTAGCACCACAAATAGGAGTTGAAACGGTTGCTGGAGTAATTACAGGGACTGCGGGAACGATACTACTTGGAATTGGATAGGCAGAAAGTGTTGTAGTAATTCCACTTCTCACATAAGTTAATGCGTAAGAACCACTCGCTTGAGTAATCGTCGAGGCAGTTGAGGTAAAACCACCACCTGTTCTCGTCCAAGTATATGAAGTGACACCAGTATTTGAAGAAAGTCCTAAAGTAGCAGTTCCTGCACCTGAACAATTGAAACTAAGTGGTACAATACTTTGCGACCATGAGTCATGCGTAGTCATTAAAACTACGCATAAGAACAAAAATAATTTTTTGAAGAGATTCATCATAATCAGGAGATGCTAAAAATTTTGGCGGCTTTATTTATTTATTTCAGAAAATGAAATTTATAGTTTTTATCTATTCGGTATGTGGGAAATGGCAATACCTTGTCTCTATAAATTATTAAGGTAACGTTCAAATAGACAAGGCATTGTACTATTTATAAATCAAAATAGCTATATTTCACCCTCCACAGCATCTGGCACAACAATTGGCTGGGCATCTTGCAATGTTTTCCACAATAAATCTTTCAATTCAACCAATCCTTGTTGCAGGATTGAGGAGATGAAAATATGGGGTAATCCTTCAGGAACTTCAGATAAAATGCGTTTATGGTCATCTTCAGATTGTACTAAGTCCATCTTTGAAATACACAAAATTCGTTCTTTATCTAATAACGCAGGGTTATACAATTTTAATTCATTCAATAAAATCTGGTATTCCATTTCAATATTTTCCGCATTTGAAGGCACTAAAAACAACAGAATAGAATTCCTTTCAATATGACGTAAAAATCTGGTTCCTAAGCCTTTACCTTCTGCCGCACCCTCAATAATTCCAGGAATATCCGCCATAATAAACGACTTATATCCACGATAAGAAACTACGCCCAAATTAGGCACTAAGGTCGTGAAAGGATAATCGGCAATTTCTGGTTTGGCGGCTGACATTACCGAAAGCAAGGTTGATTTTCCTGCATTCGGAAAACCTACTAAACCCACATCTGCCAATACTTTCAATTCCAAAATTACCCACATATCTTGCCCTTCTTCGCCTGGTTGAGCGTAATGTGGAGCTTGATTAGTTGATGTTTTAAAGTTAGAATTCCCTAAACCTCCACGTCCACCCTTCAACAAAATAAATTCTTCGTCTTGTTTCGTAATTTCAGCAAGAATCTCTCCAGTTTCTGGGTCTCTGACAATTGTTCCCAAAGGTACTTCGATGATGGCATCTTCACCTTCGGCACCCGTCCGTCTGCCACCTTCACCACCTTTACCTTCTTTGGCAAAAATGTGTTTTTTATATTTTAAGTGTAATAATGTCCAATGCTGTGAATTTCCTTTCAGAATCACGTGACCACCACGCCCACCATCACCACCATCGGGTCCCCCTTTTGGCACGTGTTTTTCACGACGAAAATGGCTTGAACCACTCCCACCATGCCCCGAACGGGTATTTATTTTAACGTAATCAATGAAATTTGAAGTCATGTGTTTTAAATAGGTATGAATTATGAGGTATGAGGTAGTAGGTATTCACGTAGAAAATACCTCATAACTCATACCTTATACCTCATACCTACATTTTATAAAGCGTCTATCGCCGTGCAAACGTTGTTGAAAATTTCCTCAATATCACCAATCCCATTTACCTTCGTTACCTTGTTTTGGGCTTCGTAGTAAGGTAAAACGTAAATAGTCTTTGAGAAATATTCGTCAATTCTTTTTAATAATTTATCAGCTTCATCGTCCGCACGTCCTGATATTTTCTGACGCTCAGCGATGCGATGTTTGATTTCTTCTTGGGTAACATCTAATTGTACAACCCCATTAATTTTTTCTCCTTTTCCTTCCAAAAACGCATCTAACGCCTCTGCTTGAGCCACTGTGCGGGGGAAACCATCAAAAATAAAGCCTTTTGCTTCTGGATTTCGCTGTACTTCTTCCTCCAACATTTCAATCGTAATAGAATCTGGTACTAACATTCCATCCGCCATAATTTGCTTCACCCGTTTACCAAGTTCTGTATCATTCGAGATGTGCATACGGAACATATCGCCCGTTGAAATGTGTGATAATTGATACTTTTCAATCAATTTTGCAGATTGAGTTCCTTTACCTGCCCCAGGAGGTCCAAACAAGACGAGATTTAACATTCGTTTTATGATTATTTTAAGATTCTTTTTTGCAGTTTGTACTAAGAATCACAAAGTTACAATAAGCATAGCAAAATTAATAGTGAATTTAGGTTTATGCTAAAATCTAAAAAACATTATGCAAGCATACTATTTTGTATTAAATTTACATAAAATATGAACTAATTGTTACAAATATGATGGAACACGGATTTTACGGATTGGACAGGGATAATAATAAATAAATCCGTGCCTAATCCATAAAATCCGTGTTCCGTCAGCATCAATAAAGACCAAATGGAAGAACTATTCGCAACCGACAAAACCCGTGATTTATTACCAAGAATTAAAGAATTTTTGGTAAAAGAAATATACCCCCTGGAAACCGCCAAAAACATAACGGGCAAGTTCTCAGATTTGGCAGTAATCCTTGACCAAAAACGTGAATTGGTTAAGCAATTAGGACTTTGGGGTTTGCAACATACCCAAGAAGAAGGCGGTCACGGACTGACGCTCTGCGAGTTCGGGCAGGTATCGGAAGTATTGGCTTCAACGCCCTTCGGACATTATACTTTCAATTGCCAAGCACCCGACATTGGTAACATGGAATTAATTGGCAAATATGCCTCTCAGGCTATCAAGGACGAATATTTACATCCTTTAATACAGGGCGAAATTCGTTCATGTTTCTCAATGACGGAGCCAGATTATGCGGGTTCAAACCCTGTGAATATGGGAACAACCGCCGTGAGAGAGGGCGATGAATATGTGATTAATGGTCGTAAATGGTTTACCTCCTCGGCAGATGGGGCAGCTTTTGCGGTGGTGATGGCGGTAACAAATCCTGATGCTTCACCACACAAAAGAGCAAGTCAGATTATTGTTCCAACCAATACAAAAGGCTTTAAAATTGAAAGAAATATCTGCATCATGGGCGACCATGAAGCTGACCACTGGGCAAGCCATGCGGAGGTAACTTATACGGATGTGCGTGTACCCGTAAGCAACTTAATTGCGGCGGAAGGCATGGGATTTATGTTGGCTCAGGAGCGTTTGGGACCAGGCAGAATTCATCACTGTATGCGTTGGATTGGCACTTCTGAACGTTGTTTTGACCTTATGTGTAAGCGTGCGGCAACCCGTGATATGGGCGATGGCACGATGTTGGGCGAAAAGCAAATCGTTCAATTTTGGATTGCCGAAAGTCGTGCGGAGATTGATGCAGCCCGTTTGATGGTGTTGAGAACGGCGGATAATATTGATAAATTTGGAGCATCGGCAGTAAGAAATCAGATTTCAGAAATCAAGTTTTTTTGTGCCAAAATAATGCTTGATGTCATTGACAGAGCCATTCAGACCCACGGAGCGTATGGAATCACAGACGATTTATTATTATCATTCTGGTATCGCCACGAAAGAGGAGCAAGAATCTACGACGGAGCCGACGAAGTACACAAATCAGCCTTAGCAAGGTCAATTTTGGCGGGTTATGGGTTGGAGACGAAGAAGAAAAAGAGTTCGGATGAGGTGGTGGTGGCTTTTAGTCGGTGAAGGAATTTAAAAAAGCCTCTCGAAAGTTTTGACTTTTTAGAGGCTTTTCTATTTGAATTGTAAGTCTTATATGAGATAATGAAAAATCTATAAAGAGATTGATTTAGCCTGTAATTTCATGATTTCTATCTAACCAACAGATATAAAATACTGCTTTATTTCTAAAACCATGGACTCTACCTTTTTGAGTTACTCGCAACTCAAAAATAGTTATGTCCTCAGATAAATTTTCTTTGAAATCTTTATTGGGATACTTACTTGTTGGAATAACAGTATAGGCAATACCATTTTTTTGGGCTTTCCCAGAAGTCAAATATACTTGTTGCCAAGTGTACTGGTGCATTTTTTTATAAAAATTCCAAAAATCATTCATTTCTTGTTTACTCCAATCAGAGAAACATTGATAACTATTTTGAAGATGTATAAACGAAATAATTACTTTAAAATCATCTCCATTTTCATTGTTCCCTATTAAAGTTGCGACGTTTTTATTAATATAAACAGCTTCACTTTTTAAAGATGCGACATTTTTATTAATCAACGATTTTCTATCCTTTTTGCCCACTATTTAAATTTGAATAAAATATTTTCATTGACTCTTTTTGAATTATACTATTAGATCTTTCCCAAGGTTGTAAGTTACCTCTTGCTTCAACCCAAGGTTTTTCTGAATGGGTAAGGTTTTCTAAATAGTTTGCAGAATGTTCATTGTATATTTCGAGAACTTCCTCTAATAAATTTTCTGTCTCTTTATTTTCAAAAACTATGGACTCTTTTTTGATATTATTAGTCTTTATGCTCTCATTTCTTAATATATTAGCAAATCGGTTGTATTGACTTGGAATTACTGGACCATGCGACCATGCCTCAATTTCTTCTTTAAAAAGAGGCTTACTAAATACGGCTAAATGCCATGCTTGACAATAATACAATAGCTTCTGTAATTTCAAAGGAGAAATAGTATCACCAGCTTCTATATTAATTTTAGACAAAATCCAATCGGCTATTTGCTTGCTTGTTTTCATAATATCACAAAAGTATTTTTTTTAATTTGAATAAGCAAATTCCCTGCCGTTGCTTACCATGTTAAAATATAACGACCACAGGAAATATAAATTATTTTAACTTTTATAAATTCCCTACCTGTTGTGCTTTACACCGTTTCCAACCTCTTAAAATCCGCATCAGTAATCCCTTTCTCCTCAACAACTCTATCAACCTCGTCAAGTAATTGCTTGCTCAAATGTTTAACCAAAACTTGTTTTATTTCTCGAATATCGTTTTCGGGAATATTGCGGTCAAACATTCTCAGAAGCCCAATTTGAACTTCATTTAGACCTGTATGCTGAATATTTTGGCTCATAATTTCGTTTTTTATTTTAACAAATTTAGGTATTTTATTCAAAAATAACGACATCATCTATAAAACCCCAATCAAATCAAAACCCTCCCCCCCGTCCTCGCCGCCTTATAAATCGCCTCAATCACTTTCATATCTTTCATGCCTTCTTCGCCTGTGATGTGGGTGGGGAGTTTTTGGTTATCTAAAATCACTTTCCCGATGCCGTCCATTTGAGCGGCTTGTTGGTTGATATCTGGGAAATTCAATTCTCCTTTGCTCGTTTTGCCTCTGAAAGGTCTATAATTTCTATTTGAATTTACCAAGATAAACCCCTATTTTTGAAGAAAAAACAACCACCATGAACGACAACCAAGAAGAACAAGACAAACTAAGTATCGAGAACGAAATCATGAAAATGAAGCTCAAAATGCAATTTGGGGACGATTTTGTGATGGGAACTAATGGTTCTTTACCGCCAGAAATAGAAAATCAATTTCTGAAACAGGTCATGGCATTTGAAGAAAAGCATGATGGTGATGTGGAGGAAATAACCGTTTTTGAAAAAATTGGAAAACCTAATTTCAAGAAAGTTGATGAGTTAAAATCTGAGGAAGTAAGCAAAGAATTGATTAGAGTTAATGAATTAATGGAATCAAGAGGTATCATGCTGAACATTTGCGATGGACCTTATGATGATGCTGTGATTTATCAATTTATTACCGAAGAATTATTCTTAGAAAACGTGGAAAAAGAGTTTGTTGAGAATTCGATTTGCAATTTTATTTACGAAGAATTTCATCTCAACGATAAGGCTGAAATCACTAAAAATACCGTTAAATTTATGGAACATTGGTTTGCCCGTGAATTTGATGAACATAGCTACGAACTCGCCAATCCAATGATTACTGCCGAGGGAAAGGTCATGCCGTTACCAGATTTATTCAAAAAAATGTCCTTATTTTTTGAGGCATTCGAAGACTTCAAAGACCATAAATTCATGATTGGAGAGGTCAGTTTTGAGCTACACAGCGAGGACAGCGGAATGGGTCATGCCGAGGGATTGGTTAAATACGATGCCGTGTTAGATAACGGTGAGATTATCCATTTTGAAGGCGGTTATAAGCTGTATATGCAACGTCAGGACAACTGGTGGGATATTTTCTACTTTGTGATGCCTGGGTTTAATTGGTGATTGGACGGAGGAGTAACTGGGTATATTTTAGGGACATCACGGTCGCCGTCCTTCAAAAGGACGGCGACCGTAAATACCAATGGTAGCTGAACCTATTTCTTTAAAGAGTCTCCACAGACTACTTTTATTTTCTCACATCAATCCCGCCACCGCCGCCTTAAACTGCCGTCCTCTATCTTCATAATTCTTAAACAAATCAAAACTTGCACAGGCGGGCGAGAGCAGCACTACATCTCCTTCCATTCCTAAATCGGAGGATAATTGTACGGCTTTCTGCATACTATCAACCGTAAAAATCATGGGTACTTTCTTGCCAAAAAATTCTACTAATTTGGAATTGTCTTTGCCCATACAAATCAAGGCTTTCACTTTTTGTTCTACCAATTGCTCAATTTGGCGGTAATCGTTGCCTTTGTCAACCCCGCCCATGATGAGAATAATTGGTTCATCATAACTTCCCAAAGCATAAAATACCGAATCTACATTGGTTGCTTTTGAGTCATTAATGTACTTCAAGCCCTTAATTTCTCCGCAAGGTTCAAGGCGATGTTCAACGCTTTGGAAAGACTTTAATCCTGATGTAATTTGTTCATTATCAAGACCTAATGATTTACAAACCAAAATGGCACACATAGAATTAATGGCATTATGCGAACCTTTTATGGGTAATTCTGAAACGAGAAAATCAAAGGATTGTTGTTGATATTGAACGTGTAAAATATCGTTCTGTAAACTTCCGCCCTGCTCAACGTTTGCAGTCAAAGAAACAGGTAAACGATTGACACTTAAACCAGTACGTTTTGATAATTCGCCCATCAAGGCTTCGCTTTCTTGGTAATAAATGAAATCATTTGTGGCGGTCATATTCTGCAAAATCCTGAATTTCGATTCAATATAATTCTGAAAATTGTAGTCGTATCTATCCAAATGATCGGGGGTAATGTTCAATAAAATTGCCACATCCGCCTTGAAATTGAAGCAATTATCTAATTGGAAACTACTAAGTTCTAACACAAAATAATCAAAAGTATCTTCAATGACTTGCTTAGCAAAACTCTCACCAACGTTACCCGCCAGTCCAACGTTTAGCCCTGCATTTTTGAGTATATGATAGGTCAGAAGCGTTGTAGTAGTTTTTCCGTTGCTTCCTGTGATGGCAATAATCTTTGCCTTCGTATAGCGTGAGGCAAATTCAATTTCAGAAATTACTGGAATTCTCAATGAATGAAGTTTCTTTATTAGCTCCACTTTATCAGGAATGCCTGGACTTTTAATGACTTCATCGGCATCCAAGATTTTGGCTTCGGTGTGTTCGCCTTCTTCAAAAAGAATATTGTTTTGGGATAATGTTTTTTTGTATTTATCCGATAATAATCCTTTGTCAGAAAGGAAAACCTCAAAACCTTTTACTTTTGCTAATAATGCTGCCCCAACGCCACTTTCGCCTCCCCCTAAAATAACTATTTTCTTCATGGTTAATTTTTTGATTTATCATGCAAGATAAATAGTATGTGGTTTATTTGATATGAATTATTGGTTAATAGTTGCAATTAATTATACAATTATCTGATAATGAGGAACTTAATGTATAAAACAAAAGCGATTGCTTGAATAATCAAACAACCGCTTTTACAAGTTTCAAATAATCAGTTTTTATTCTGATTTGTTCAAATTACTTCTATTTCTGCTATAAACGAAATATACAATTATTCCAATGGCACTCCAAATCAAGAAGGCTCTCCAAGTAACTGCTTGTGCTTTTGTCATCAAGAAAAGGTTAAAGAAAACTCCCATTGGAGCAACAAACCAAATGGCAGGTGCTTTGTAGGGTCTTTCAATATTTGGTTGTTGATAACGCAATAACAAAACTGCCCCTGAAATCATCGCAAAGGCTAAAAGCGTACCCATTGAACACATTTCTGAGACTTTATCAATTGGTGTTAGTGCTGACACAATAGACACAACTAAACCAATTAATATCGTACTTTTCCACGGAGTTTTGAATTGCGGGTGAATAGTTTTGAAAAATTTTGGTAATAAACCATCCTTCGCCATTCCTAAGAAAATACGACTTTGACCTAACATCATTACCAGCATTACGGAAGTTAAACCTGCCACTGCGGCGATGGTAATGATAAATACTGCCCAAGGCAAACCAATATCCGCAAAGGCAGCCGCAACGGGTGCTTTCATATCCAAAGTATCATATCTAACCATTCCAGTTAAAACCAATGATACCAAAATATACAAGACCGTACAAATTATTAAGGAAGTA